>NZ_JAAHHU010000310.1:0-5169 GCF_010672095.1 Moorena sp. SIO3I6
GCTTGACTGCGTACTAACTGAATGATTGACTGCTCAGCTGCTAAGTCATGCTCTACCATCTGGCGAGAGTTGTAAACTCCATCAGATTCAGGAGTGAAGCAGCACAATTCAGCTAATTTGGCAAAACTAGTAGCTGGAATTCCTCCTAGTCCATTCAAACGCTCTCCTAAGTCATGGACATGATCTTGAGCATCGTCGTAGCTTTCTTCAAAGAACTTATGCAAGGAGTAAAACTCTGCTCCTTCCACAACAAAGTGGTGTTTTTGATATTGCAGGTACAACCCTTGGAAGCTGGCTAAAGCAATGTTTAATCCTTCACAAACTGGGGTGGTAACGTTTTTTTCCAGCAAAATTGGATTGTCAGCAATTTCACCAAAGGAGCGTAGTAGACCCTGAGTTGTAGACATAATAGTGTTCTCCTATCGTTTTCATTAAGTGTAGCTTATTGCCAGGCTTTTATGTAGGCTAACACATATCATTTTATTTAACCTAGACTCTCAAAGGTCCCTAATAACACAATTTTTAACTTCTTCAGAACCTCTGTTGACGATAATTTGTGATAGATTAGTTGAGAGATATTTTCTATTAGTCACGACTCCGTGAACGGGATTTGTCTTGGTTAAATCGGATTAAACCCAGCACATTGCCAAGATTCAGTCCACAAAAATGGCCATTTTTAAGGTTGATTAAAGAAAAACAGTTTTCCTAGAGGTAAATAACTATGTCTAAGTTGAAAGAGCCAGTCTCAGAGTTTAGTGTAGTAGGACAGTTATTAGACTTTGTCATTAAGGATGGCTATAAAATCAAGTACTTAAGAATTACTGTTTCAGATATCGAATATTGGATTAAGTTATCTAAACCTCTCAGAGAGAACTTAGATCCAGCCATTATCCCTGGGGCGTGGATTGAGGTGAGTGGCACCAGTAAACTAAAGCTCAAAACTGGAAAACTTAAACTGAAAGCCTATGAGGTGAACCTTGCTGCTCCCCCCCACCAGCAGCCAACAACTGTTTTGGTTCCCAAAACTCCCACCCGCAAAGCGAGCATTTTAGTTTGTCAGAAATCCAGTTGTCGGAAACGGGGGGGTCAAGCGGTCTGTAATGCGATCGCATCGAGTTTAAAGGACCATGGTTTAGAAGACCAAGTCAAGATTAAAGAAACTGGCTGCCTCAAACAGTGCAAACATGGCCCTAACCTAGTGATGATGCCAGACAAAGCTCGCTACAACCAAGTGGCTCCCCAGCAAATTCCCACCCTGATCGAACGACACTTTGTCTAAAACATTGCTCTAGTATTAATCATGGGGAGATGGGCAGGATGGTTTGATTCTCCTAAGCACGCCCTCAGGCTAAAGCCTGGGGTGACATGAGTCTAGTCCACCTAGGTGACGAAATTTTTCTTTTATACTCGACACGGGCATCAACTCTGCTTTCTATCTTTTCTCCCCTCTGATTAATACCAAGTTGCCTTCATACCTAGCACTTTCTTCCCATCACCCCATCACCCCATCACCCCATCACCCGATCTCCCTATCGATTTCCCTAGCATTGAGGTGATTCGCCAACAGGAGCATAACTTGCTATGGAGGGTTTTCAAGTTTTTCAAAAAATAATTGATAATTTTTTTTGTTTATGTGATAATCTACTCTGTAAAGACGATACTCTATATCTCTAGTGGCAAACGCCATAACATTGGTAATTGGGGGTTAAAAGGAATAAACTCTTCCCCAGTTACCTGTTCCTGAACCCTATAGGGGATTCGGTTTTCCTGGAAATCTATTACTAAAAATTATTAATAAGCAAACGTTGAGTTATCGATCATGGACGATAAAAACAATCCGGATAGCCAACAGAACCCTTCCCAAAAGTCGGGAAATTGGAAATTTACGTTTTTAGGGGGAATGTCCCAAACTGGGCCTTCAGACGATAACCAGGCAAAACTGCCCCAGACGTTTGCTAATCAAGAATCATTTCCGTTAGCCCTGTCTCAGGTTGGCGATCGCGTCCAGATTCTTGGCTTCAAAACCCAAAAGATGGTCAATCAATTCCACACCAGAGGGTTGACCCCAGGAGCAGAACTTCAGGTGATCAGCCGTACTTCTAGTGGTTCAGTGATGTTGCTGTGCAAGATTATTACATTGGCTTAGGGTCAGCTATGGCTAACCAAATCCTAGTGACTGACTCAGAGCATTGAAGATTACTGCTGTCGGACTTACAGCAAAAACCCGCTTTCTTCAAGTAATTACACCGATTTCAGCTTTTGATTTATAGCGATGCAGCAAGGGAACAGGGGGTCCCCTCCATGAGCGACTGCATCAAGACAACCAGAAACCAGGTTTTATCTGAAGTCACCCCATCAGTGGACTGCCGTGATGATGGACCAAATACCAAGAGCCAGCCATAAGCTCAAACGTATTGGTTGCTATTGATTCTGCCTCAATCCTTCTACCCTTGCTCACTTGCAACACTTTTTCTAGCACAACAACGTAGGCAAGAGTTTCCCTGACTTCAGTAGCAATAATCTCTGGTTCAATTTCCAGGTATTGGGTATTCTTGAATATCATTTCCCAAGATGAGCTAATCTCCCGCCAACCTTTGATTACATCACGTCCGGGGTGAATACAAAGACTACCAGTGCCTTGAGACCAGACCTTACTCATGGCTTCAATGTCCTTTTTCTCAAAAGCTCTATAAAACGCTGTGTTGGCGGCTAATACGTCTGTGCGATCGCTACTCATAGTTTTTTGTTGAGTTTCACAATTGTGAATAGCTTTAATTATATATAGTTAAATCGAATTAATCACATCTAAGCAGTCAGTGGTCAGCCGTCAGCCGTCAGCCGTCAGCCGTCAGCCGTCAGCCGTCAGCCGTCAGCCGTCAGCCGTCAGCCGTTGGCACCTCAAGTATCGTGGCACAGGCTTCGACGCTGTGACCTAACCCATAGCGCATAAGCTGTTCAAGTACCGTGCGCTATGGGCATAAACTCATAGCTAATAGCTGACCGCTGATAGCTGATAGCTGATAGCTGATAGCTGATAGCTGAAAGCTGATTGCTGATTGCTGATTGCTTACGGATTGCGCTCTTGGAGCCGTATCATAAATATGGGTGAGATTATGTTAATGGTGGCATGGAAACAATTTGGGAACTCGATTTTTACTCCCGCCCAATTTTGGACGAAAATCAGAAGAAACTTTGGGAAGTCTTAATTTGCGAGAGTCCTTTGGACATCAATCTCTCACCTGAGACACTGTTTCAATACGCCAGTTGGTGTCCCAACCAGCAGGTGAATTCAATTTGGTTGGGGCAGGCTTTGGCAGATGCGATCGCAAAAGCTCAACAGCCACCAACCAAGATTCGCTTCTTTCGGCGTCAGATGAACAATATGATTACCAAAGCCTGTAATGAGCTGAATATTCCAGCTCAACCCAGCCGTCGCACCTATGCTTTGGAGCGATGGTTAAAACAAAGGATACAGGACTTTTATCCCAATCAACCGGGCTATGACCCCGCAGCCGCTGCTTCCTCATTTGTCCGTTATCAATCCCCCATCCCGAAACCATTACCCGATGCCTTGCAGGGACAGAAGTGGGCAGTTGTAAGTCTACAAGCCGCTGCCTTTGAGGAAATGAATGAGTGGGAGATTGACTTTGGTGAAGCTTTCCCGGTCTCGATCATGGACATTGCCCCAGAAACGCCCATTCCCGGTCTGATTATATTTTCCCAACGAGCTAAACCCCTAGCGGCATGGATGTCAGGTTTGGAGCTATCCTTTGTCAGACTTGACACTAGCGATGATACGCCAAAGTTCTTACTGGAAACTGGTGCCAATGATAGCTGGATTATCGCTAACCTGACCAAACCCCAAATTCTGGCAGAGGCAAAAAGCTTTGAAGAAGCAAAGCAGAAAGCTAATCTTGTCCATTTTCTGGCCGTACAATCGAGTCCAACCTCAGAACGGTTTGCCGGATTTTGGCTATGCCGGGAGTTATAAGACAAGGCAAAAGGCAACAGGCAAAAGGCAAAAGGCAAAAGGCAGAAGGCAGAAGGCAGAAGGCAGAAGCTAAAAATAAATTGTGAGTAATTTTTCTTACCTACTCCCTACTCCCTACTCCCTACTCCCTACTCCCTACTCCCTACTCCCTACTCCCTACTCCCTACTCCCTACTCCCTACTCCCTACTCCCTATTCCCTTTGCTATATGAGTGCTGAAACTATACCCCAAGAGCTGCAAGCTGAACAACTGTTAGACTTAGCAGCTAAATCAGGAGCGACTAGTGCAGAGGTTTATCAGTCGCGGACGCTTTCTCGTCCTGTGTTTTTTGAAGCTAATCGGCTCAAACAAATCGAAAGTAGTCAATCGGAAGGCACAGCGCTACGGTTATGGCGAGACGGACGTCCGGGACTAGCAGTGGGCTATGGAGCAGTGGCAGCCCAAGATTTAGTAGACCGGGCAATGGCCATGACTGCACTCAATGAACCGGAATCCATAGAACTGGCTGATGGTCCTAGCGCTAACTATTCCGACTCACCAGAAACTATACCGATAGAAGAACTAGTAGCAATCGGCTCGGATGCGATCGCATTAATTCGCGATGCCTACCCAGAAGTATTGTGTACCGCTGAGTGGGAATGGGAGTCAGAAACCACTAGCCTAATTAACTCCGAAGGATTACATTGCTCTTACACTGACACAATCCTCAGTTATTTCCTGGGGGTTGAATGGGTTAGGGGTGAAGACTTTTTAAGTGTCGGTGATGGTACAGAAATTCGATTAAGCCCATCTGAGCCCAAGGAAACCCTAAACACTAACAAAGTCCTAGAGCAAATTTTACAACGCCTCAACTGGGCAACGGAAAATGTCTCTACTCCGAGTGGTCGTGTGCCAATTTTGTTGACGTCTAAAGCAGCGGATTTGCTATGGGGCACTGTGGAAGCAGCCTTAAATGGAAAACGGGTACTTGAAAAAGCGACCCCCTGGAGTGATAGTCTAGGTCAGGTGGTTACCTCAAAAAACCTGACCCTGTTTCAACAACCCAATCCTGAATTTCCCTACAGTTGCCCCTTTGATGATGAAGGCACCCCTACCCAATCCCTAGTATTTATCAGTGAAGGGCAATTGCAACAGTTTTTTTGCGATCGCACTACCGGTCGCTTACTGGGAACTGGCAC
>NZ_JAAHHU010000311.1:0-5120 GCF_010672095.1 Moorena sp. SIO3I6
GACCCCGACGAAGTTCTGGTCAAATTTCTCACGGGTGCTTCGCCCAATTGGGGCCGGTTTAGCGATCCAGAGGTTGACGAACTATACGACCTCAACTATGAGCTTTTAACAAGCTCCCGCTATAGTCTGAAGGACTTAGCGGTGAGTTGTTGACTGAGAAAATTAGCTCGACAACGATGACGCTGAATCTTGCCACTGGAAGTCTTAGGGATACTCCCAGGTTTTAACAGTGCTACATCATGAACCTGCAGTTCGTGGTCAGATGCTACTGCCCGACGAATATGTCTGACTACCTCCTGTGTGTCTAACTTTCGTAGGTAAGTCCGCTCTACTTCCTGAACAATGACTAGTCGCTGTTCACCGTTGACCTCCATTACAAAAGCTGCTCCTGAAGCTGGTCGTAAAGCAAGATGACTCCGCTCCACCGTCAGTTCAATATCTTGGGGATAATGATTGCGACCGCGAATGATAATAACATCCTTGAGGCGACCTGTAACAAATAGTTCTCCATTGTTTACAAATCCTAGGTCTCCAGTCCGCATAAATGGACCTTTTCCTGTATCTGCTATGTAGCCATGAAACGTCTGTTTTGTTTCCTTTGGTTTCTGCCAATAGCCACCAGCTACACTGGCACCGGACACCCAAATTTCTCCTACTTGGTTATCAGCGCATAGCTTTAAGGATTCAGGGTCAACGATGGCAATTTTTTGGTCTAACCATGACTGGCCACAACCTACAACCTTACGGACACCTGTAACCTCGCTACAGAGGGGTATTACTTTATTTTGCTCTAATGCTTTCCCATCAAGCGAACAGATAACTGGTTGCTTTGTTTTCAACCCCCCAGACACAAATAACGTCGCTTCTGCCATGCCATAGCAGGGGTAAAACGCCTCTTTTCGGAAGCCACAGGGGCCAAATTTAGCAGCAAACTGCTCTAGAGTCTCGGCACGGACTGGTTCTGCTCCTGTAAAAGCCACATCCCAGCTGCTCAGATCTAGAGTAGCCAACTGGTCTGGCTTAACTTTACGAACGCACAGGTCATAAGCAAAATTGGGGCCGCCACTAGTAGTAGCTTGGTATCGTGAAATGGTTTGTAGCCAAAAGATAGGTTGCTGGAGAAATGCCAGGGGTGAGATAAGAATTGCTCTTATGCCCAAATACAAGGGCTGCAATACATTTCCAATCAGTCCCATGTCGTGGAAAGTCGGCAACCAACCTACTACACTTGTTTGCTGGCTATTATGTCCGAAGGCTTGCTTAATCATCCGCTCATTGTGTAGCAGATTACCGTGACTCACCATCACTCCCTTGGGTGTTCCCGTAGAACCGGAGGTGTACTGGAGAAAAGCCAGGCTACTGCTGTCTAGGGTTGGTTCAGACCAGTCCAAGCCTTGGTCGCAATCGCATTTATTGGTAGCAAGCAGGTGCAGCCTCCCCAGAGCTGGATGCTGGGCAAAGCGACTGGTTAACTCGGTCAATAGAGATGTGGTAGTTAGGGCAAACAACGCCTCTGCATCTGATGCGATCGCTAATAACCTAGAGAGATTGTGACTGCGTCGGGGTGGTGGATAAGCGGGCACGGCAATTACGCCAGCGTACAAGCACCCAAAAAAGGCAGCAATGAAGTCTATACCTGGTGGATAGACTAGCAAAGCTCGTTCTCCCGTTGCCCCCAGAGACTGCAACTGGCAGGCGATCGCCCTTGAGCGTTTGTCTAATACCTCATAGGTGATACGATCAGTTTCTTCTTCCCCTTTTTCTAGGAAGGTATAAGCGATTTTAGCAGGCTGAGTTAGGGCTCTCAAGCGCAACAACTCTACCAGATTGGAAAACTTCTCGTCAAGGTCTGAACATCTGATATTTTCCAAGTTTCAAGCTCCTTGGTAGATAGCGTTTTTCAACGCTTACTTGCTCCCTTACAACAGTTTTTTACTGTTTTAACTATACTTCGGTGTGCTTATTTTTTGAGCGTTGATAGCGCCCTATACTAAGCACGATTAAAAAACTATCACAAAAAAAAATACTTGTCAACCCTAATCGTAACTAAAATCTGCTTGACTCTCGTCCAACCATAGCTATATATACCTGAGTTCGATATAAGGGATAAATCTGAAAATCAATCAGAGTAAAGCTTGTGTCAATAATCTGCGTTTATTGACATCAAAAGTTCAAAAAATACTAGTCCAAAAAATCTCAGGGGGTGACAAGCTAATTGAAAATCTTACAGGGGTTAGGTTTTAGGGGTTAGGTTTTAGGGAAGATTGTCAAGCGGGATGGATTTAATAAAACTATAGAAGAAGTTTAATTGGTAAAATTTGCTTCAATTGCTGGCAAATACAAATGACTCCGATGCGCTCATTTTACCCAAAACCTAAAACCTAAAATCTAACACCTATCTAGGTTTGATATTTGTTGTCACCCCGTGATCCAAAAAATACTGTCTTGATAAATTTAACTAAAGAAAAAAAGAATTTACAAGTTAATGAAACTAGTAATTTTTGTAAGTTTGTTAGACCCTCTTTTGTCAAATTTAACGAAGGCTTTTTGGGTTGAAAATAATAAGCAATTAAACCAGCGACGACATTGACCAGAAAATTAATAATGCTAGGATGACGATAATGTTCAATGTCTTGATGCATCGCTTTGTGAAATATTTTTTAACTGGTCATTAACTGTCTCAATTAAAGATCTTTTTCTGAGCATTATTTGTTTCCAGAAAAGCATTAATTTATTATTCATATTCTTTTTGAGAGGTGTAATGAGTTTGATGTTTTTGTTCCAGACTTCTGACCATAATTCTTTTTTGATATAACCTTGATCTCCAGATAACCCCAGATATTCTGGGTTAAATCTGGCACAGGTACAGTGAAGTTTAAAGCCAAAAAACCAACCCATAGAACTTTTGCCCCAGGCCGCTAAACTAGTAAATCCCTTAATTATTAAATGAAGTTTAAAGCCAAAAAACCAACCCATAGAACTTTTGCCCCAGGCCGCTAAACCAGTAAATCCCTTATTTATTTTGGCTCTTTTGGGATGGCAAATTGGTATGGGTATACTGTCGATAAAACGTTCTTCCTGTCACTGGTACTGTACGATAATTTAGATAAAAAATTAAAGGCATCAAAGTCTGATAAATTAACTCAACAAATCGATTGCAACTAACTAATCGAGGAAAGTTTTGTTGGTAAAATTGAATTAAATGTTGATAATAAGCCTTGAAAATTCGATAAATTTAACGATTAAAATCAACAATAATATTCATGATTTCACTCAAACACAGTTTACTTTTTCGGATTATTTTTTTTGTTTGATGTGCAATTAGCTTCGACTTGAAGCTTTCTTCAAAGACTAAACAAAAGTCGTCTATTTCACAAAACAATTTTTCAATTTCCATGCTCTGTTTCTCTCTGAAAAATAATTATTTATTATCAGAGGTTTGGTGCAAAAAAAGAAGATAATGTTAATATTATTTAATTTAAAGTAATAAAAATTTACAATCATGGGAAGTAGTTAACGACAAGGATTTATCAATAATCATTGATTATTGATAATTGCTCCGACAGAACAAAACTCTGTAACTCAGGTGAGTTGGTGTTTGTAGCTGATTTTCTTACGTCGAACTCAGGTTAATCGTAACTAAATTCTGCTTGACTCTCTTCCAACCATAGCTATATAGCGTTTCTCATAGCTATGAGGTACACTTTTGATTGGCACTTATTGCCTTAAGAGCTTCTTGCCTTGCTGCCTTCTGCCTTCTGCCTTCTGCCTTAAAAGGATAAGCAATGTCGCTCATGACTATGAGAATTGCTATAAAACCTAAGTAATCTGACTCATATGCTCCTCCAAAAGCTTTTTAGCCCGAGGCTTATAAATCAGATGGAACAACGCTTCTAGATAACGCAGCATATCCTCCTGGTTTGCCTTAGACGTATAGTTCCAGAAGCCGTAAATCCCTGCTAAGGATAGCAAGCGCGTAGTGTGGATTTTCCAAGTATAGGTGCTGTAGACTCGTTCTATGCCCTGATTGGAAATTTCCTCCCAGTACTGGGGATTTTCCTCGCACTTAGTCACAAAATCCTGGATTTTCTGAGCCATTTCCTCCTGGTTAGTAGGGTTAATCAGGATACCATTGACCTTGTCCTGAATAATCTCCAACGGTCCACCAAATTGGGTACCAAAGGTTGGTAAACCAGAAATCATCGATTCCAAAATTGTTAGACCAAAGGCTTCAAACAGCGCTGGCTGAACAAAAATACCATGACGGTCAGCAATCACCCGATAGACTTCACCACAGTCACTCTTTGATAAGCGCACCCCTAACCAGCGGATCTTGCCGTAGAGATTATACTCCTCAATAATCTGGTAAAGCTTGACAATTTCTGCCTTTTCTTCGCTGTCGCTGGAGTCTTCAGTGCGCAAGTTACCCGCAATTAAAATCAAGTTACAGTGTTCCTGCAACTTTCGACTCTTACCAAAGCATTCCGCTAACCCAGTCAGGTTCTTAATGCGGTCAAGACGAGCCATGGAAAAAATCGGGCGCTTGTTAGGATAATCCAGTTTGCCAAACACCTGGGCCTCGTCGTCTAGGGTAAACAGCAATTCATCCAACCGCTTAATATCACTAGCTACTCGCCCTTGAGTGCGGGTGTAGGGGAAGAAGACAGTTTCATTTACTCCCGGTGGCACTACATTAAACTTCGCAGAGAATAACTCAATGCCATTAATCACATGATACAGGTCTGGCATGGTGAAGTTCTGGTAAGACTCATACTGACCCACACTATCAGCAGTACCCACAATTTCCTGATAGGTACTGCTGATAATAAAATTAGCCGCATTCATGGCAATTAAATCAGCAGTAAATTGCAGGGAGAAGTGGTATTGCTGTTCTGAGTCTTGCCAGTACAGGTTACTAAATAGGTATTTGGACTTTTCTAGGGCATGGGCAATATTGCACTGGGTAACTTTCAACCGTCGCGCCAGCAGGAACGCTACTAGTGGTCTGTCAGTTTTAATTTTGTGAATAGAATGGATGTTAAAGAAGTAATCCTCATCTGCCATTACCCATCATCTGAGAAACCATGGAGAAACGTTACATTGTTCGGTTAACACTTGAA
>NZ_JAAHHU010000312.1:0-5101 GCF_010672095.1 Moorena sp. SIO3I6
TATTGCGCTCCCTGACCAGAAAACATGAACACTACAGGTCGTTCGATAGGCTCTTGGTAATGAGTTAAAACTGGTTGGAATTCCGGAGTGGAAAGTGCTTTGAGAGCATCATCTATATTTTGGTAGACTAACATCCGGCGATACTCAAAGGCTGTACGACCTACTTGTAGGGTATAGGCCACATCTGCAAGATTAATTTCTGGATGCTGTTTTAAGTGCGCAGCAAGGTTAGTTGTTGCTGTTTCTAAAGCTGAATTTGTTTTAGCAGAAAGCACTAACAACTGCCAGGGGCGAGACGTTGAGGATGGTTCTAAAGTGGGAGCTTCTTCAAGAACTACATGAGCATTTGTACCACCAATACCAAAAGAACTTACTCCGGCCCGACGAGGTGTTCCATTGGTGTTCCACTCCGAGAGAGTGGTATTAACGTAGAAAGGGCTATTAGCAAAGTCAATGGTGGGGTTCGGTGTTTCAAAATTCAGGCTTGGTGGTAGTTTCTTGTGTTTGAGGGCTAAAACTGTTTTGATCAAGCCACCAACCCCTGCTGCTGCATCTAGATGCCCCATATTAGTTTTCAGCGAACCAATGGCACAAAAGCCTTTTTTTTCGGTAGTCCCTCGAAACACTTTGGTTAAAGCTGCAATTTCAATGGGGTCTCCTAGGGGAGTTGCAGTTCCATGAGCTTCTATATAAGTAATTGTTTCCGGGTCAATCCCAGCTATTGACTGGGCTTCAGAAATCACTGCTGCTTGACCTTCTACACTAGGAGCAGTGTAGCCAACTTTTGATGAACCGTCGTTGTTGATAGCAGAACCTTTAATCTGAGCATAAATGTAGTCGCCATCTGCGATCGCATCTTCTAATCTTTTCAAGACCACAATACCCAACCCATTACCACCTAAAGTTCCCTTGGCTTTAGCATCAAAAGTACGACAATGTCCATCAGGAGACATAATCATTCCCTCTTGATATAAATAACCTTTTTTGTGGGGAACTTGAATGGAAACACCACCTGCCAAAGCCATATCACATTCACCACTGAGCAAACTTTGGCAAGCTAGATGAACGGCAACTAAAGAAGTGGAGCAAGCAGTTTGAACTGTAATACTTGGTCCTGTTAAATTTAGTTTGTAAGAAACCCGGGTTGATAAGAAATCATTACCATTGCCCAAAAGAAATTGATAAACGTTTCCTGGTTCTGAATTTTCTAGATGAGGATAGATATTATTGCGGGCGTAACTGTTCTCACTCAGACCAGCATAAACTCCTATAGCACCCGCATAAGTTTGTGAGTCATAACCAGCAACTTCTAGTGCTTCAACAGCAGACTCTAGAAATAGGCGTTGTTGTGGGTCAATGATTTCAGCTTCTCTGGGATTATAGTCAAAGAAACTAGCATCAAAGAGATCGATGTCTGAAATTACAGTTCCTGCTTTAACATAATTCTGTTTTTTTAACAAGCTGGGGTCGATCCCTTCCTCCAATAGTTCCTGTTCAGAGAAAAATTCAATAGACTCCACACCCTCTTGTAAATTTTTCCAGAAAGTATCAATGTTATTCGCCTTGGGAAAACGACCAGAAATGCCAATGATAGCGATCGCTGAATCATCAATATTATTTGTAGTAATCATTTTATTCATCAAAAATTATTTATTTATGTCTACGATTTTGCTGTCTTTGTAACCTTTGCTGTTTCATCGAAGTTTTCCTGTCACTACGAGCCTTTGCTTGACCAGTAGTTAAATAATCAGTTACTTTTCCCCTTTGTAAATCAATTAAATATTTAGAAAATTCCGATATATTTGGGTGTTGAAACAGTTTGACAATTGAGATATCTTGTGCATATATTTTCTGTAACTTTGTGTGAACTTTAATTGTTAGTAATGAATGACCTCCAAGTTCAAAGAAATTATCATAAATTCCCACTTTTTCTACCTGTAGAACCTCTTGCCAAATCTTAGCCAGAAGTTGCTCTGTTTCCGTCTGAGGCGTCACATAAGTTGTTGATATACCTGAAGGAACAGTATCGGGAACTGGCAAAGCATGACGGTCAATCTTGCCGTTGGGGGTTAGAGGGAAAGCATCTAGCAACACGAAAGCTGCCGGAATCATGTATTCAGGTAGCTTTTGCTTGAGAAATTGGCGAATCTGAGGAATTAGGGAAGCGTCTTGAGTAGATTCCTGCTTAGGAACTATATAGACTACCAAACGTTGTCCTCCTGCTGGGTCTGACTGAGCAATAACCACATTTTCCTTGACATCAGGGTATTGTGAAACTAAAGCTTCGATTTCTCCAATTTCAATGCGGAAACCTCTGATTTTAACTTGGTAGTCTATCCGCCCAATAAATTCTATATTGCCATCAGGAAGATAACGTGCTAAGTCTCCTGTTTTATATAACTTTGTGGCTTTTGACTTATCAAAAGGGTTGGGAATAAATTTGGAGGCTGTGAGTTCGGGGCGGTTGTGGTAGCCTGTTGCTAAACCATCTCCTCCAATATGAAGTTCTCCTGCTACTCCTATGGGCACTGGTTGTAATTGGGAGTCGAGGATATATATTTGGGTGTTGGATATTGGCTTACCTATGGGCAGATTTGTTGCTCCTTCTGCTACTTTAGTCACCTTGTACCATGAAGAGAATGTAGTATTTTCTGTCGGTCCATAGACATGAAGCAATCTTTCTGGTGCCCCTTTTTCAAATACCTGTTTCACTGATTTTGGGTCTACTGCCTCTCCTCCAAATAACAAATGTTTCAAGGTACTGAATGCTTCTGGTACTGAGTAGGCTAACTGATTAAATAAAGCTGTTGTCAAAAATAGTGTCGTAATTTTTTCTTGTTTAATATAGTTGACAAACTCTTGAGGAGAAAGGAGTACAGATTTGGTAATTACTACTGCCACTGCTCCGTGTAATAAAGCTCCCCAAATTTCAAATGTGGCTGCATCAAAAGAGGTATTGGAAACTTGAGCTACCCGGTCTGTAGGATCCAGTTGCACATAGTTGGTGTTGCTAAAAAGCCGAACTACCCCTTGATGAGGAATAGTTACTCCTTTTGGTTGACCCGTTGAACCTGAAGTATAGATAACGTAAGCTAACTGATTAGCTGTTACCTGATTTTCGGGTATTTGCTGACTCTGTTGATTAATAATTTCTTCATCTGTATCTAAACAAATCACAGATGCTTTTGTGTCCGATAAATGATTCTGCCATTTTTCTTCAGTCAAGATGATGGATAGTTGTGCATCTTCTATCATGTAATTGAGACGGGAAGTTGGATAATTCGGGTCTAATGGCACATAAGCTCCTCCGGCTTTGAGTATGGCTAATAAACCTACTACCATCTCTAACGAACGCTCTACACATATTCCCACTAGGGTTTCTGGAACTACTCCCAATTTTTGCAAATAATGGGCTAGTTGATTAGCTTTGCTATTTAATTCGGAATAAGTCAGCTTTTGCTCTTCAAATACTACTGCTATGGCATTTGGGTTGTTTTCAACCTGTTCCTCAAATAACTGATGGATACATTTGTCCGTAGGATAATCTGTTTTCCTATTGTTCCACTCCACAAGTATTTGGTCTAGCTCTGGCCCTGTCATTAATGGTAGTGCTGTTACTCTTTGTTGCGGATTATTCACTATTCCTGCCAACAACTTCTGGAAATGACCAGCCATTCGGGCAATAGTTTGCTTATCAAATAAGTCAGTATTGTATTTTAAGAACCCAATCAGAGAGGAATCCTCTTCAACCATTTCCAGCAATAAATCATATAAACCTTCCTGTTGATCAAATGTAAATGCTTCTACTTCAAGTCCTCCCCAATTCATCAAGTTTTTTTTGCTACTGCCAAAACACAGCTTTTTTTGCAGCTCTTGAGATTTTAGGAATTTTTGTAGTACAAAAGCAGCCTGAAACAGAGGAGAACGACTGGAGTCACGTTCTACCTGTAACTTCTCTACCAATAAAGCCAAGGGATAATTTTGATGACCTAATGCTCCCTTAACTGTCTGGTGGACTTGGGAAAGAAAATCTCTAAAACAGGGATTCCCTGATAAATCTGCTCTCATTACCATTGAGTTAACAAAGTAACCAATAGAGGCAAACTGCTGTTTAGTTCTACCAAATGCAAAAGAAC
Source organism: Moorena sp. SIO3I6 (assembly GCF_010672095.1). Classification (NCBI taxonomy): domain Bacteria; kingdom Bacillati; phylum Cyanobacteriota; class Cyanophyceae; order Coleofasciculales; family Coleofasciculaceae; genus Moorena; species Moorena sp. SIO3I6. The sequence continues at coordinate 4,137 of NZ_JAAHHU010000312.1, forward strand.
CTACCAAGATATCCTCTTGGCCTGTGTAACGATAAAGCAGAACTTGAAAAGCAGCCAACAGAGTCATATACAGAGTTGCCTTCTCTATTTGAGCTAGTTCCTTTAGTTGTTCAGTCAGCTTTTCAGATAACTTGAAGGGGCAGCTGCCACCATTATAAGTTTTTATAGGGGGTCGTGGTTTGTCTGTGGGCAAATTCAATACTGGTAATTCCCCTGCCAATTTTTGTTGCCAGTATTCCCAAAGTTTTTCTCCTTTTTCTCCCTCTAATAACTCTTTTTCCCAACGAACGTAATCTTGATAAGAATGCTTTAGTAACGGTAGGGATGCCTCAACCCCATTTAGTTTAGCTTGGTAGAGTTGTGGCAGCTCTGTGGCAATTAAGTTGCGTGACCAACCATCTAAAGCAATGTGGTGTATTGTCAGTAACATAATGTGGTTTGCTTCTGAGCAAGTAAACCACCTAACTCGCATCACTGATTCTGTTTCTAAATTAAAGGGATGTCTGTGAGCTTCAACTACCTTTTTGTATAACTCCTCTTCACTCCAACTAGAAGCATCTATCTGTAAAAAATCTAACTCTTGATGTTGATGTAGTTGTTGAACTGGTTGTTCACCTAACTTCGGGAATGTACTCCGTAGTAGCGGATGCCTTTCCCTTAAAGCTTGAAAAACTTGTTGCCAAATAGTTATATCTACCTTAGAGTAAATCCGAACCGAAAATGACACATTATAATTATGACTCTGGGGTGATAGCTGCCACAAAAACCAGAGATCTTTTTGACCATAAGAGAGGGGATGGACTTGGGATATATCTGGATTTTCGTTTAGTAACTGTAATATTTCTGATTTATACTGCTCTAATTCGGCCATAACATCAGTGGTCAGTACTTCTTGGGAACCTCCAGTTCTTAACTTTCCTTCATCACTCCATAATTTAACCCCTTTGATAGAAAGGTCTTTTAAG
>NZ_JAAHHU010000313.1:0-5098 GCF_010672095.1 Moorena sp. SIO3I6
ATCTGCACCCACAATCGTGAAGAATATTTGGGTGCAGCCATTGATAGCTTGCTACAGCAGGATTTTGCCGATTATGAAGTAATTGTGGTCGATAATGCCTCAAGCGATCGCACCCGTAACATAGTTGACCAACGCTTAGACAACTCTCGACTAAACTATATTTATGAACCCGTACTTGGTTTATCCGTAGCTCGTAACACCGGGGCGGCCACTGCCCGTGCTGCTATTTTAGCTTATCTGGATGATGATGCCGTTGCCAGTGCCCGTTGGCTTAAGACAATTTACGAAGCTTATCAAAGCAACGAGAAACTAGCAATTGCTGGTGGTAAAGTTACCCTATTGTGGCCAGATGGCATTACCTCTCCCTCCTGGTTGTCACCAGACCTAGCCGGAAATTTGGGAGCTTATGACCTAGGGGAAACCCTAATTGAGATCCAAAATCCTGGTTTGACTCCCAGAGGTTTAAATTACTCGATCAGGCGGACTTTCCTCAATAAAATCGGTGGTTTTGATGTCAATTTAGGTCGTGTGGGGAAAAATTTGTTATCTAATGAAGAGTTACATATGACAGAATTAGCTCTCCAGGATGGTTGGCATGTTGCTTATCTACCTGATGCTCTAGTGGCTCACAATGTTGCCCCAGAACGAATCAATAAACGTTGGTTTTTGAATCGTGGTTGGTGGCAAGGTATTAGCGAGTGTTACCGGGAACAATTGGTTGGTCGTGCTGGTACTGCCCAATTGTTACGGGGAGGTGAACGAATGATGCGAGGAATCTACAAATCCTTGAAGCACTTCCGCAATCCAGCTCTGCGCTTTGATAATTTGGTTTATGCCTATGGTCAAATCGGTTATCTGAGTGCAGTAATTAAAGGAATGCTACAAAGGAGCAACTCCTCTGTATCCCACAACCAGTCCAGTAATTAATGAGACTGGATAAGAGGTAATCTTATATTATATAGCAATCCGTGTAGGAATTGAGAGAATGTTTGTTCCCTGTTCCCTACTCCCTGCTCCCTGCTCCCTGTTCCCTGTTCCCAGATCCGCTGTTCCCTTTGCAATAGCACAGATACTTTTGGTTGATTGTTGACTGTTCAATGTTTACTGATAAGCCTTAATTTTAGTTAAGGTTTGCTGTTAGTTATTATTGGCCAATAGACTTTTAATAAAACTTCCACAATTGCAGGTGTTTAATTATGAAATCCCCTAACACTAAACTTCCGGTATCAGTTCTAATTCCAGCCAAAAATGAAGAGGCTAATTTACCAGCTTGTCTTGAGAGTGTTAATAGAGCAGATGAAGTGTTTGTTGTCGATTCCCAAAGCAGCGATCGCTCCATTGAAATTGTGGAAGAATACGGTGCAAACCTAGTTCAATTCCATTTTAATGGGTTTTGGCCCAAAAAGAAGAACTGGAGTTTAGACAATCTTGAATTCCGCAATCAATGGGTATTAATTGTTGATTGCGACGAGCGCATTACTCCAGAACTTTGGGATGAGATTGCTGTGGCAATCGAAAATCATGATTATAACGGCTACTATATCAATCGTAAAGTATTCTTCCTAGGACAATGGATTCGTTTTGGGGGCAAATATCCAGACTGGAATCTACGGTTGTTTAAACACGAAAAAGGTCGCTACGAAAACCTGAAAACGGAAGGAATTCCCAATACTGGAGACAACGAAGTCCATGAACACGTTGTCTTAGAAGGCAAAGCTGGCTATCTTGAAAATGATATGCTGCACATCGACTTTAAGGACATTTACCATTGGCTAGAACGGCACAATCGCTACTCTAATTGGGAAGCTCGTGTCTATCTGAATATACTAACAGGTAAAGATGACTCTGGCACCATCGGGGGAAATTTGTTTGGAGACGCCGTGCAGCGTAAGCGGTTTATGAAAAAAATCTGGGTTAGACTACCGTTTAAACCAATACTGCGGTTTATTTTATTTTACTTTATCCAGCTGGGCTTTCTAGATGGAAAAGCTGGTTACATTTATGGACGCCTGTTGAGTCAGTATGAATATCAAATTGGTGTCAAACTCTATGAGTTACAAAAGTTTAGCGGTAAGCTGAATGTAGAAAAAACTGAACCAGTACAGACACCAGTAACGCCAAAGCCATCAGTTGTCTCTACAAATACCTGAGTCTAAATTATGACTAATGACTTAAGTAAACTACCAGCGTTAGATTTAGAACCCTTAGTGGATTTACGCCAGTACGACCAATCTTGGTTTGACCGAGGACGTCCGGGCTGGTTAATCTTACTCTGGTGGTTGGTGCAAGCGATCGCATTTCCCTTAAGTCCTCATAACTTCAATGGCTTCCGCCGATGGCTGCTACAACTATTTGGAGCCAAAATTGGTACTAATGTGATCATTCGACCCACTGCTCGTTTTACTTACCCGTGGAAAGTAGAAGTTGGTGACTACAGTTGGATTGGGGATGATGTGGTTTTCTACAGCTTGGATAGGATTCGCATTGGTAGTCATTGCGTGATTTCTCAAAAATGTTACCTCTGTACTGGTAGCCACGATATGAAAGACCCAGCCTTTGGTTTAATCACATCTGAGATTAATATTGGTAACGGAGCCTGGATTGCCGCCGATTGCTTTGTTGCTCCCGGTGTCCACATTGGAGCTAATGCCGTAATTGGTGCTCGCAGCAGTGTTTTTAGTAATATCCCAGAGCAGCAAGTATGCTGGGGAATACCAGCACGTCCCCGCTATCGACGGGAAATCCAGGAAATAGGGAATAGGGAGTAGGGAGTAGGGAGTAGGGAGTAGGGAGTAGGGAGTAGGGAGTAGCTTACAAGGGTAGGTTTTTTACAAAGAAGCGAATAGGTACTTTTATTAGGTATAAACTTCTATCCATATCTATCAAAATACACCATCAATTTATGTAAATTTATACCTATATGTATTAAAATACACCATGATTTCCGGGATAATTCTCCCCATTTCCCGCTTTTCCCCTCCTGGGAGGGGTTAGGGGTGGGTTCCGATTCCCGATTCCCGACTCCCGACTCCCGACCCAAATGTAAAAAACCTACCCCTGTTAGATCTCCCCATCTCCCCATCTCCCCATCTCCCCATCTCCCCATCTCCCCATCTCCCCACACTCTTAATCATGGGTATTCAACCGGAGTTGATAATACAAGGGTAAGTTAACCAGATCCGGAAAAATTTTCGATAAGTTTCCGGATTTTCATTTTGCCAAAAGAAAAAGATAGTGGACCACTTTAAGTCAGGATTCCATAGTCATGGTTCACAAATTCATTTTCCAAGGTTCAGCTTACCTGTTGTCAGCGTCCGTGATGTGGCAAATGCTTCCCGCAACAGCCGGAATAGTACCTCGGAAGCATGACAATAGCAATGTTCGCACCTTCGAGATTGCTGGATTATTCGATGAGCTCCGCCAAATCCGTCGAGATGTTCAAGAGGTAACCAATACCATTCGTGAAGGCAGACGTATAATCCAAGGCACACGCGGAGTGGTTGATGAGTTTGATCAACTTGGGGACGACCTGAACTCTGGACGAGTGGTAAAGTCTTCTAACAATAATCCCTGTCGCAAAAATGGGTCTCAGAAATCCGTTGCTATCAATGAGCAGGTGATTTGTACCAAAGACGGAGCCTATGAGTTAAGTCAGGAATTGCGTAAGGTACTGATGATGACACAAACTCGAAACCTCTATATTGATGAGTTTTACGGCACGTTTTTGGACAAAGTCTTTAATCGTCCTGTTGAGTTTATGTTCGAGAATAAGGAGGAGATGACTTTAGAGAATCTTACGAAGGTGCTTGCTCTCTATGATCAGAAACGGTGGGATTATAGCAAAATCACACAGATTCTTTTCTCTCCCTCTACTAGTAAGGCTACTTTGATGTTTGGAAAACGCACCGAACCGGAAATTGTATCTGTCCCTGATTCCATTGGTGAGTTCTCAGATTCCGTATTTAAAATAAAATCTAAGTCTCCTTTCTTGAATCAAGAATAACTTGATAGGTAAGTTATCAGCGGTCAGTGGTCAGTGGTCAGCAGTCAGCTTATTTTATTTCGGACTTACGAAATTTAGTGGGTTTTGCCCCCCTAGCCCCCCAATTTTGGGGGGTAATGATGTCAAAGTCCCCCAGAATTGGGGGATTTAGGGGGCACTTGCCTAAGTCCTGTTATTCAAAAGCTGATAGCTGATAGCTGATAGCTGATAGCTGATAGCTGATAGCTGATAGCTGATCGCTGATAGCGTTAATCACTAAAACTAATTTGTGGTCCTTTTGGTACAATTCCAGAGGGATTAATAAAGGGATGACTCCTATAATAATGCTGCTTAATGTGGTCAATATTACAAGTTTCTTCTACCCCTGGCTGATGATAAAGGTCTTTGAGATAATTCCACAAATTGGGATAATCGAGAATTCGTCGCCAATTACATTTGAAATGGAAATAGTAAACTGAGTCAAAGCGTAGCAGAGTGGTAAACATACACCAATCGGCTTCTGTAATGCGATCGCCACAGAGATAACGCTGTTTACCTAACACCCCTTCCCAATAGTCAAGGGCATTAAAGAGGTCAGTTACTCCTTCTTCATAAGCTTGCTGAGTCGTAGCGAATCCAGCTCGATAAACACCATTATTAATAGGTTGGTAAATGGCATCAATGGTTTTATCAATCTCTTCTCGTAAATTCTCCGGATAAAAGCTGATATCCGACTGAGCAATCCCGTCGAACTCTAGGTCAAACATCCGAATAATTTCACGGGATTCATTGTTAACAATCGTGCCAGTTTCCTTATCCCAAAGTACTGGAACTGTCACCCGTCCGGTACAGTTAGGGTCAGCTTTGATATAAACTTCCCGCAGATAGCGAGCACCATTCACTGTATCAGGGATACAACCAGGCCCATCGGAAAATTCCCATCCATCTTTATCCATCAATGGGTCAACAATGGACAGGGTAATTGCTTGCTCCAATCCCTTTAAGGCTCGCATAATCAGAGTGCGGTGCGCCCAGGGACAAGCATAGGAAACATAGAGATGGTAGCGTCCAGAGGCTGGTTTATAGTCTGTGGAGCCATCAGCACGAATCCAATTA
>NZ_JAAHHU010000314.1:0-5062 GCF_010672095.1 Moorena sp. SIO3I6
TTGACTACTTGATCATCGGAGATTAACAAGATAGCCAGGGGAATTAACACGGAGATAAATGAGACACTAATGAAAATTGCTCCGTGACATAATGCTGATAAAAGCTTGCGCTTGTCGGGGTCATAGTTGATGTTATTTTTTTGGTCATACACCATAGCTTAGCTCCTGAATTTAGATAATAGATTTAATTTTGACTTACCAGTATTTTAGCGTTTCTAACGCTATACGATAGGTCGTAAAGTCCGTCACAAATTAGGGATGAAATCACGACATTGATGAGTTAGTAAGTACTAGAGTTATGGCAGAAGTAGGGAAAAGGAAATGTAAAAACAGAAATAGGGAAATTGGCTTGCTGGTTAGGTCTTTAAGAAAAACGTGAGTGTGTGGTGACCGGGTGGGTCGTGTGGGGCATAGAGAAATATACCTATTGGTCGTTAAAAATCATCATTGTCTTGATGCAAAGCGCGAGTGGGGGAAACCACGGCAAAGCGCGAGTGGGGGGAACCCCCGCGTGAAGGCGCTGCCTCCCCAAGACCGCGCTGCATCGCTTATTCGTTGTTTTCAGGTTTATATCCTGAGGTTAAGTCCCAGGTTTGACCATGAAGTAAACAATATATCCCTCTCAGGTAGGAAGTAAGGAATAGGGAAAAAATCCTGTGTAGGTCATTAAGCTGATGCGCATTTAAATTGGTTTTTCCCTGTTCCCTGTTCCCTGTTCCCTGTTCCCTTTGAGCAATTTAGGTATCCCAATCTAAATGCTGAACAGCTTACTATCAGAAACGCTATAATATATAGAGAGTTATGCCAAAATTAAACGAAAGTCCCCTATCTAGTCTTTTCGGATGTCCACTGAACTTGAAGCAGAATTGCTCAACGCTGTTGAACACCGCCGTAACTTTGCGATTATTTCCCACCCGGACGCGGGTAAAACCACATTGACAGAAAAATTGTTACTCTATGGTGGAGCAATTCACGAAGCCGGAGCAGTGAAGGCACGGCGAGCTCAGCGCAAGGCAACCTCGGACTGGATGGAAATGGAGCAACAACGGGGAATTTCGATTACCTCCACGGTGTTGCAGTTTGCCTATCTCGACTGTCAGATTAATTTACTCGACACACCCGGACACCAAGATTTCAGTGAAGATACCTATCGCACTCTGGCAGCAGCTGATAATGCGGTGATGCTGATTGATGCAGCAAAGGGTCTAGAGCCCCAAACCCGCAAATTGTTTGAAGTGTGTAAAATGCGATCGCTTCCTATATTTACCTTTGTCAACAAGCTTGACCGTCCCGCACGAGAACCCCTAGAACTCCTCGATGAGATTGAACAGGAGCTGGGGTTACAAACCTATGGCGTCAACTGGCCGATTGGCATGGGCGATCGCTTTAAAGGAGTGTTTGACCGCCGCAGACAACAAATTCACTTGTTTGAACGCACCGCTCACGGGTCCCGGGAGGCGAAGAATACGGTAGTTAATTTGGGAGACCCCCAGATTGAACAGCTGCTAGAACAAGACTTATATTATCAACTAAAGGAAGAGTTAGAAATTCTCGATGGTGTTGGTCCAGACCTGGATTTAGAGCTGATTCATGCTGGTCAAATGACCCCTGTGTTTTTTGGCAGTGCCATGACTAATTTTGGGGTGCAGCTGTTTCTAGATGCTTTTTTGGACTATGCCCTGAAACCAGAATCTCGCAAATCCACAGTAGGTGAGATTCCTCCAACTTATCCAGACTTTAGTGGTTTTGTGTTCAAGCTGCAAGCCAATATGGATCCCAAGCACAGGGATAGGGTGGCCTTTGTGCGGGTGTGTACGGGTAAGTTTGAAAAGGATATGACTGTCAGCCATGCTCGTACTGGTAAAACTGTCCGTTTGTCAAGACCCCAAAAGCTGTTTGCTCAAGACCGAGAATCTATTGATGTTGCCTATGCCGGGGATGTTATTGGTTTGAATAATCCAGGGGTGTTTGCCATTGGAGATACGATTTACAACGGTAAGAAGTTGGAGTATGAAGGGATTCCTTGCTTTTCCCCAGAGTTGTTTGCTTATTTGAAGAATCCTAACCCCTCTAAGTTTAAGCAGTTCCAGAAAGGGGTGAAGGAGTTGCGGGAAGAAGGGGCTGTGCAAATTATGTACTCCGTTGATGAGTCGAAGCGGGACCCAATTCTGGCAGCAGTGGGACAGTTGCAATTTGAAGTAGTCCAGTTTCGCCTCAGAAATGAGTATGGCGTAGAGACTAGGTTGGATATGTTGCCCTATAGTGTGGCTCGTTGGGTAGCCGGTGGCTGGGAAGCCTTGGAAAAAGCTGGGCGTTTGTTTAATACCGTGACAGTCAAAGATAATTGGGGACGTCCAGTGCTATTGTTTAAGAATCAGTGGAATTTACAGCAAGTCGCAGGAGACCATCCAAAGTTGGAGTTGCAGTCTAGCGCCCCTGTGGTGTCTGGCTCTCAACCAAAGTCTACATAGGATCATTGTGTTGCGTACGCGTAGCGTGGCCGTAGGCCAATCGCTTAGTTGTGATAAAGTATAGCGCTAAAATAAATACCGAATAATTGGTAAAATAGGTAGTGCATCAGCAAAGTGTGGGTATGTCGCGCAAGTCATTCCAATCTCCTTGGGGCGATTGGCCTATGGCCACGCTTCGCGTACGCTAACCCGGCTCAATCTGGCTGCCGTATTGCCAAAGCGAGTATGAACCCAAATCCAATTGAAATAGCTGACCACCAATCTTACTGTTGTTTCAGTCTGCCCCCAAGCTTTGGCAAATAAATTGCTGGCGGCGATGCCAAGGTCCAGTTTGTCGTCTAACAATCCCTAGGGTTCGCTCTAATTCTTGTGTTTGATCTTTGCCAATGATGTACTTCACTTCAAGAGAGAGAACTCGTTCGTATCCACCCCAATTATCCGTATGCCATTGAACACAGTCTGTTTTCAAGCCCTGTATTGACAATCAATTCTTCGATGAATTTGTCAGTATGTTTACCTACTCTCGCTGCCAGAATTAACCCGCTTGATGATGGGTGAAGTTATACCAATCCAGCAATCTCCTTCTGTCAATTCATTCTGCTGACAGCGAAATTGTTTTTTTGGACGAATGACCAAAACTCATCGCCGCTGATTTGTGGAGTTTCAATATTCTGCACACTGGCATTATGAATCATTTGTCCTTTTTGAGAAGCTGCCCTAACCAAACTGACTACTGTATTATAGGTGAGATTAGCAGTTCGACTAACTCCTCTTAAACTACAACCTTGCTGCGTGAGCTTGTAGAACTGTGCGGATTTTTTCCGGTTCAATCTGTCGGCAATAGTAAAGAGTATCAAAGGTAGAGGTATTTGTCTGTCGGCAAACTGGACAGTAATACCGTTGATTTCCAATGCTTTTTGTGACCTGTTGATGGGTCTTGTGATGACCACACATAGGACATTCCATAGTATTGGGAGCATTTGTATATCAAAGTTATCTTACCACTCCCACACTTCCTTGAGGCACTACCACAGCGAGTTGACGAATCAGCTCTAAGGACTATAAATTGGTAGGTTGAATTATGGATGTATTCACGTGGCAGCGGTCTCTAAATGCTTATACAAACGGCTCTTCCGTACTTGTTATGCTAAATAAACAGTATGTAAGAGGGAACAGCGGATCTGGGAACAGCGGATCTGGGTTCAGAGGCCGTATTCAGAAAATTTTGTTAGTTGAATAGCCTAAAAATCCTTATACAGTAAGCTTTATAAGTTTCTTAACTGGAAATTTAGCATACCAGGTACTGAAGAACCATACAAACAAAAACATGTTGAACAAAGATCAAACTTTGACTGAGGCCGCAGGTTTAGGTATTGCAGGAACTATTGTAATACGAGATCTAATGCAAAATTCTTCAGAATTGAAGAATCTAATGAACAAATTGAAGGGTAATCATAAACTTCAAGCAAAAGTTTGGGCTACACTCCTGGAAGATGATGATATTGCTAAGACAGTTGTGGATGTAAGTAATAATGATGAGTTTAAAAAAGGTGTAAGTAATCTTGATAATAAGTTACACAAAAAATTTCAAAAAATTGGTTTGTCTATTGCTAGGCGTTATACAAATAAAACATTCTTGGATATTGTTTGGGAAAATAATGATATGTTTAGTGTTGAACAAGATAATCTAACTTTAGAGAATGGTATTGCCGATTTCTTGGCTAAGGAAAATCATTTTATTGAAAATTTTACTGAAATAGGATCTGAACTCCTAGGTGAGACAATTGAATTACTAGAAGATGCTGGTGAAGTCACTCCTGAAGTTATGGATTCTCTTGTGGGTTTCTTAGAGTGGATAGGAGAAATTATCTGAGGGGGTGACATGAGCCCTGAAAAACTTACTCTATAAGGCTTTGATGCCAATGATCTCAGGGAAGATAAACTTCCAAATTGACCCTACGAATGATTTTCTGGAAGCTCAAGCCCTTATAACTACGTCTAAGGTCGCGTCCAAAACAGCATGTATCTTTTAGGTGCGACCCGTGGCGAATTTAATAATTAAACTAAATCCGGTTGTCATACTCCCCTCAGATCAGCAGTTTTGCGCTAGCATAAATTCGTGCTTCGCAAAATTCGTGCTTTGCTCAAGTCATGATTAGCAATGCGTTCGCGTAGCGTGGCCCTAGGCCAATCGCGTAATTTCCATTAAACCAATCGATAGCCTAAAATTTGATAGCGGTAAAACTATCATCAGCAGTTTTGCGTTCGCGTAGCGTGGCCCTAGGCCAATCGCATAATTAAAAGTTAACTATAGCGCTATATTAAGCTAATAAAATTTGGTTTCGGATCACGAATCTGTCATAAACACAACTACTGTTGGTGCCCCGACTCCCGACTCCCGACTCCCGACTCCCTTGACTCCCAATTAAAAACTGCTATAATCCCCCAATAACCTACCATAATCAAGAAACCAAAACTCTTGTCCCTGCGTCTGGGATAATCAAAGGCACCAGAGTTTTTCCCATTGTTGAGCGTTAAGCGTCACCATCGATGACGAAACTAATTATTCAAATCCCCTGCTACAACGAAGA
>NZ_JAAHHU010000315.1:0-5046 GCF_010672095.1 Moorena sp. SIO3I6
TCGGTTGCCTGGTGGTGGCAATGAGCTTTGCCCTACGCTTTTTGATGCAGTATACCTTTGCCATGTTCGCCTTTTGGACAGAACGGGCTAGTGCTATTGAAGAATTATCATTTTTGCTCTACTTATTCCTTTCTGGGTTAATTGCTCCGTTGGAAGTCTTTCCTCCTTTGGTCAGGGAAATTGCCCAGTGGACACCCTACCCTTATCTGATTCACTTCCCAGCAGCACTGTTGATTGGTTTACCTGTGAATGTGGTGGGGGGAATGTTGGTGATTCTAGGTTGGAGTTTAATATTTTTCCTAGTCAACCGCTGGTTATGGCGTAAGGGGTTAAAGCATTATTCTGGGATGGGAGCGTGAACTACCTACACTGACCCGTTGGGTACAGTGTAGGCTTCCAGTTTCACCGAAGAATGCCTTAGCTTGGACGGACGCCCTCGCTTTGGTCTTACTTCTTCTCCACTGGCGTTGACCTCCCCTGTTCCAGAGGAGGATAGCATTCTGATACCTTCTGCTCTAATATTCTTTGCCGCATTACCATCTCTATCGTGATGAGTGCTACAGCTTGGACAAATCCAAGACCTTACATCTAGCGGTAACTCTTTGATTCGGTAATGACAATTAGAGCAGGTTTTAGAACTGGGAAACCATCGATCTATCTCGACCAGGACTTTTCCTTCTTTTTCGCATTTATAAGAAAGAAAATTTACAAAGGTTCCCCAACTCAGATCAGATATTGCTTTAGCTAATTTGTGGTTACGTTCGCGAAGCGTGCGCGTAGCGCACAGCATGCCCTTGACGTTTAGGTTTTCGACTACCACTACCTGGTTCTGATCTACGATCTTCCTAGATAGCTTATGCAAGTAGTCTTGGCGGACATTTCCAATGCGTTCATATACCTTAGCTACAATCTTACGCGCTTTTTTGCTTCCATTGCTACCCTTCTTTTTTCGGGCTGCAATGCGTTGTTTTTTGGCTAGTTTTTTTTGGTATCTATTTATAGGCTTGGGATTGCCAAATTTAGAGGTTTTTTCGCCGTCGTAGGTAATAGCAAAATCCTTGATACCCAAGTCAATCCCAATCACCTTCCCGTTCGTTGATGGTTTCGGTTCATCAGATTCGTATTCCATTAAGACGGAAGCATAGTATTTTCCAGAAGGGTCTTTACTGACTGTTACAGTTTTGATTGTCCCATCTAATGGGCGGTGAATTACTGCCTTGACAACTCCCAATTTTCCGGGAAATTTAAGACAGTCACCCACTTGCTTGACTTTCTGGGGGTACTGAATTGATTGGCGATGATGATATGACTTGAATCTAGGATATTTGGCTCTACCTTGAAAAAAGTTCTGATATGCACGACTAAGATTTAAGCTCACAGATTGCAGCACCTGGGAGTAACAATCTTTTAGCCATTCAGTCTCTTTCTCTTTTTTGAGTTTTGGCAGCATAGAGTTGAGTGCAGATTGCTTTAGCCCCTTGCCAGTCTCCTTGTAAGTTTCTATACACTGAAAAGCACGCATAATTCCACCACCAGCGAGAACATCCAAAATGTTGGGCTAATATTTGAACTTGCTCTTGTGTTGGATAAATTCTGACTTTGACGGCTTTATGTTTCATTGCACTTAACCTTGTTGGAGATGAAACCTTAGAATAAAGAAGCCTTTATGGTTAGTCGGCTATGCATAAAAGGGTTAAATCTTTGTGATTAAGGCTTCTTTATTCTTACGGTAACTTCAAAATCGACCTTAGTTACTATTATATATATTTAACCTTAACGTGTCAAGAGATCGGTGATTTTTCTTAAATCCTGTCCGTGCTTTCAACAAACACGCTATACCCGTAGGGTTAGCGTGGGACTTCCCGCACGGCTAGTTAATCATAATATTGCATTTATCAATCAACGCTCTAGCCCAAGAATGACCCTAAAACTTTTGCCCCCAAATCATCCCCCTAATGTACCAGAACCACGTAACTTTCACCGGCCAATGCTATGGTTGGCAATGGTTTTGGCATCTATTGTCATTAATCTATGCTTCTTGTGGATAGTGTCTATGCTCTTGATGGGGCGCTTCGAGAGTTCGCAACCCAGTCAGGATTTGATTGCCATTGATCTGATTGATATCATTCCGGAAGATATAGCTGAGCAAGAGACATCACCAGAAGACCCATCAACAGCTCTAATCGATCAAACCATTGATTTAGCTCTCACCAGTCCTAGGTCAGATCGGAATCTTAATCACCAAACTGTCTCTAACTCTACCATTGAGGCCACTGAGGGTGAGGTAAAGCCAACACCGACAGAGGATATCTTACCAGTTAAAGACTTAGCACCGCCAACAGATTATCAATTAACTATACCTGTCCCCCCACCTGAACCAACAACTCCGATCACTCCTGTTAAGCCGATTCCAGTAATCCCAACGCCCCTACCTTCACCCTTACCTCTGGCACCACCGATTCAGCCACCGGCTTCCAGCATCCCGGAAGAGTCGGCATCAAAAGATAGCTTTGTGGCTAAGATGAGTAACTTTGGTCTGACTAATCCGAATCGGGATATTCCAGACCAATTGGCTCTACCGCTACCAGCTAACAAATCCGAATTTTCCGCTAAGGAGCTGAATGTGACAGGTATTGATTTATCGGAAGAGTTAGTGTTGAAGGTGGTGCTATTAATTGATTCCAATGGGAAACCGGAACTGCTAGCGGACTATATTCAAGTGCAGCAAGGCAATATTAGTATTGTTAAGGCTCAGCAACTAGCTCAGCAGGTGATTCGGGATTGGTTGTTTGCCCCTACTGACATGGCAGGTCAAGCAGTTGTGCAAGCGTATCGCTTCCAACTCACTATTAGTGATTAGTGATTTATACTAGTTTTGACACTCCCCGCCCTATAAGAGCGGGGATTCTTAGTTCATCGACATGCCTTAAAATTAGTTATCCAGGAAAGGCAATATTTAAGCCCAATATCCGTTTAAAAACCAAATACCTAGCCTAATTTAACTAACCCCAGTGGGCTTATCTCCCTAAGCGTTGAGTTTTCTCAGTTTCCGTGTGCCCCACGGTACGTTTGTATTTCAATTTGCTATTTTACTGGTTTTCGGTATCCGTGGCAGATCCATGCGTTTTGGCGAGGTTTTTCGCTCCTCGTGTACTAGTATCGCTTTACGTCGTTGTTTTTAAATTGGCAGTACCGACGAATCCTACCTGTACTAGGCTACATGTTTATTATAACATACTCTACTTAAAAGCCGTCCTAGAAGGACGGGGCTTGAGACCCAAAATTTTTGGTCATTTTTTTAGGGAGCAGGGAGCAGCGGATCCCCCCTAACCCCCCGCGCGTAAGGGGGGAAGGGAGCAGGGAACAGCGGATCTCGGAAGAGTCCAGAATTTTGAACTAAAAAATGTTGCACTTTGATTTTGTTATGTTATGATGCAAGAAGTACACGAAACAATGCGGATGTAGTTTAGTGGTAAAACCTCAGCCTTCCAAGCTGATGATGGGGGTTCGATTCCCCCCATCCGCTCTATATCTAAAAATATATTATTGGTAGTTTAATGCGATCGCACTTCTGCAACTAGCATGACCGTTTGCGATCGCATGAGTCTTGAGAATTAAGAATTGAGAATTAAGAATTGAGAATTAAGAATTCGGAGGCTGGATTTCACTGCACACTTCGTAGAAAGATGTGGTGGGAGCTTTGGTAAACAAGTGAGACATTTGGTTTAAGATCGCCTGATAAGCCTCACTTTGATTATCTTCCATATCCGCTATACTTTCCCAAAATATCACGGCAATCCCCCGATCGGTTCCAGGTTCTTGCAGTAGGTAAGCTCCTTTGAACCCTTGGATATAGGTAGATACAGCTTTCTCGTAAAGATCCTGAGCTTCTTGAAATTTGCCTGGCTTGAATTCACCAACGGCAACATAAGCATACTTGTGCTTAAGAAAATCTAGAAATTCGGTCAACTTTCCCTCCCCTGGGATTTTCTGGGTTAGTTCCCGATCGTAACAGCTAATGGTTGAGCTGCACAGATTCCCATAGCTGCATCTTTGTAAGCATATGCGCTACGCGAACAGCAGTCAGCAGTCAGCAGTCAGTGGTCAGTAGTAGGGTGGGCAAAGTTCTCTAATCTAGAATACTCAAAAAAACCAAACTATTTTTGCCCACCCTACAAGCAAGACTTAAACTAAAATGGCGGAAAGCGCTATTCGCTCCCGCCCTTAGCAAAAATTTTTGGTAAGAATCATTAGTAGGAATTAGAGAGTGTCAAGAATCTACTCTACACTCGACATTGAAATTGAATTCCTCGCCACTACCACCAATGCCAATGCCAGTTTCAAATATCTCGGCATCAGTTAAGGTAATGTTGTTCATGACAGCTCCAGACACATCGGTGTCGTAAAGCTTGGCTGCTGTCAAATTCACTTGGTTGAGATTAGCACAGTTTAAACTGGCATTGGTGACAAAGGCTTGGGTTAAGTTAGCCCCGTTTAAGTTGGCACCAGTCAGGTCAGCACCTTCTAGGTTGGCTTCGATTAAGTTTGCTCCTTGCAGGTTAGCATTCCTCAAATCAGCGCCTAGTAGATGTGCACCCGATAGATCCGCTCCTTTTAAATTACATCCTTCACATGCACCAGTTAAGAGCAACTGTTGCACCTGGTCTGGGTTCTCAGCTACTGCTGAACCAGTGAAGAACAGAGAAGCGACTAAAGTTAACGTTGCCAAAATATTGAATTTCATTTTTGGCCTCCCTAGAAGTTATATCATTAGGATGTATTTCTTCATCCCAATTCCATTATAACCCATTAGTGGTGCGGGATTCTAATGATTTGTTAAGGTGATTTGTTAAGGTTAGTTAGGGAGTTGATCTAGTGCTACGGGCAAGGCAAGAGGAATCCCCCCTAACCCCCCTTATTAAGCTATGCTTTATAAACATATTTCTTTACAAAAAACTTGACAAATTTTAGGAATTATGAATAGGAAATAAATAGGGCTGGCTGCATGAAGGCAGAAGGCATACCCGACAAGGCTTTCAAGCCTTT
>NZ_JAAHHU010000316.1:0-5003 GCF_010672095.1 Moorena sp. SIO3I6
AAAAATCGAAATAAATGTAAGGGAGACCACTCTGAGGAGCAAACAACCAAACTACGTAGAGACCTACTGGTACCAACAACAACTTCACCGGCCAGTTGAGTTGTAATTTCAGACCCCTTCGGATAGTGTAAACCCCAGCCATTGAGGCTGCTAAGCTAACTAACAGGAGAACCACCCAGAAGCGTTCCATACCAATAGCGGTTAAGTATACTTTTTGAGCAAATTGGATATCAGCTGGGTGACCCCAGAGATTCTGAATGACTAAACTGGCTTGTTTAAGATTGGGGATGCGGAAAAATATCCAGGCAGTAAACACCATAAATTGGGTCAAAAACCAACTGACCAATACCCCTGACCAACTTTGCCACCAACGTTTTATCCCATCTCTATTTTCACAGAAAGCTTCGGTCAAGCGATGAAGAACCAACGCCAGACCATGCAAGCCACCCCAGGCTACAAATCCCCAAGCTGCTCCATGCCAGATACCAATAATGACCATTACGATGAATAGGTTAAGGCAGGTACGAGCAACCCCTTTACGGGAACCGCCCAAGGGAAAGTAGAGATAGTTACGGATCCAATCTCCTAGAGTGATGTGCCAGCGACGCCAGAAATCCGCAATGCTGATACTGAAATAGGGAAAATCAAAGTTTTCTGGAAGATTAATGCCCAGTAACACTGCACTACCACGGGCAATGTCTACATAGCCGCTGAAATCGAAATAGAGTTGTAAACCGTAGGCAAAGATAGCTAACCATAAATCTCCACTACCAGCCCGTTCTATATTGCCAAAACACAAATCAACAAAAATACCAATGTGGTCTGCTAACAGTGCCTTTTTAATCGCACCAGATGTAATCAACCAAAGTCCTTCTGTTGCTCGGTCAAAACTTGGAAATTGTAAGGTTTTCAGTTCAATAGCAAACGGATGATAACGAGTAATTGGACCAGAAATAAGTTTAGGGAAAAACAACTTATAAGCAGCAAACTGGAGGAGATTACGAGTTGCTGGAGCCCCACGATAGACATCAATGATATAAGCAATGCCCTCAAATATAAAAAACGATATTCCTAGAGTAACAATTAAGTTATCCCTAATCCAATTAGCCCCATCTTGAGCAATTGTTAAGTTTAGAATTACTGCTAAATTGGACAATATAAAAGGAATATACTTGAAGCCAAGCAAAAAGATAACATTTATTAAAATCCCTAGGATCAGTAGTCTTGAACGTCGGTTATTCCAAAAACTATCAGCCACTAGCCATTCTTCATTGGAAAGATGATAATTAGTAGCATGGGAACCAGAAACTGTATTCGTACCTAGTGCTTGTCCAAAGTAAAAATTAATTAGGGTAATCAATACCAACAGGGGAATGTATTGGATTTGTAGTGAAGCATAAAAGATTAGACTGCTAATTAATAAAACCAAAAGTTTTAGTTTGGGAGAACCTGTGGCACCTGTAGAACGTTGCACCAACCAGTAGATTCCCAAAACTGCTAGCAAGAAACAGCTGTAGGTAATCGAAATAAATGACATAAAGATAAAGGATGAAGGATGTTCGCCTGATAGCGTGTAAGCATTCAGCTATCAGCCATCAGCATATGCGCGTAGCGCATATGCTTACATATCGTTTCCGTTTGAATAGTTATAGCGGTTTGCTTGTAGGTTAAGTATAATTACGAATCTTGACTACTGACTACTGACTACTGACTACTGACTACTTGTTGTTATGGAAATTAGCGCGGGTTGCAAACCGCTATATAATTATTGGTTGTTATTCAATTTAAAATTAATAATTCATGATTAATCACTAATGACTAATGACCAAGGCATCATTGGATCTTTAGCCAACTGGTTAGAAACTTGGTAAGCACCATAGCGGTTGAGATGACTGGGGTCAGAAAAGTAGTCATATTTAGTTAGCAACATCTTATTTAAATCTCGGAAAATTAATCTCCCTTCTAAATCCAAGTTGTACATGTATCCCTGAAATTGTTTCTCATATTTGCTCCGCACTGGATCTAAATATTCTTTGGTCAGGGGTAGGTTGACCATAACGATACTAACGTCATGCTTCTGGGCAAATTCCAGCAAGTTTCTTAGGGCTTTGTCTTGCTGACCTCCTAGCTGAAAATACCGGTAATCACCATCATAAATACCGGGAACTTTAGGATGTTTCTGGTAGTAGGTAGCGGTGTTAAAACGAGTTGACAGGGGCAGGAAGCCATCAAAGTCAATTTTCCACGTTAGGGATAATTTATGTTGAGGCTTTTTGGCAGTTTTGGTTGTGTCTGGTAGGAGGAACTTTTCTAGGTCAACCAACTTTTCCCGTAACAGAGATTTGAGCTGGCTTCGTTGAGGATAAGTTAACGAAATTTTGGCTATTGACTGATTTAGCCAGTCACTGATATACTTATAACTATCATTCAAAACCTCTAGAGGTTGGTCTGTGGTATCTGTCGGTAATGGTGGTTGTTTAGTGCGGTTCGGAAAAACTCCTGCCATTAGAGCTTGGTAACCTGGTGATGCGATAATCGAGTTGTAGGTAGCATCAACTCGACCATTGTTAAAGGCTCTGACCCCATCAGCCCAAATAATCAATTTAGGCAGTTGCTCGGGAGTTAAGACGCGCCGAACCATGAAGTCTACTACCTGAGCTGTCGCACCATTAACCCCAAAGTTAAAGACGTCAATGTCAGGATAGCCCTGTTCTTCCAAGGCATCTTGCAGGGCAATGGGATCGATTCCCCGCATGGCTCTGGAACTCCCCATAATCAGTACATCAGGGATACCATTTTGAAGCAGGCGTTGTTGGTACAGAGCTAGCTTTTCATCTAACATCTGGTTATTGAATGAAGGATTCGGCGATCGCGCTGCAGCCAGCATGGCTGCCATGGTGGCATTGCCGTTTTCATTCACAATCACCATGGTATCCCCAGGAGCAGTAAATCCAGAGGTGTTGAAGTTTTCAGTCCCGAGACCCGCCCCTTTTTGCAAAGATAGTTGGGGCAAAGCAATGGGTTTGGGTGATGAGTGAGTCACTGCCTTTACTTCCGCTGACGGTGAGGCTTGAGACTGTAGGAGCTCACTAAAACGCCAATCTGTGATCAGTGTTACTAGTAATCCTGCTACGCCCCATACCATGGCTACTGCTACGCCTTGGATAGATAATTTCCCCTTTGCCTGTCTCTTGTCTGAGAAGGCTGCCATGTCTTGGTTTTCTACAGTGGGTACAAATAGCTGAGAGTAGCATAGCAAACGCTGGAGTATGTAAACTAGACCATCAACTGCCCCTTTTAAACCCTGCTTGAGATCGTCGTGGGTTAGATCAGGACGCAGTACTGGTTCCCCAGTGGGAGTTACCAAATCACTCAGGTAGGCATCGGAGGCAGCAAACTCTGGGGTAGCTTCTGGGACTAGACGCTGTCGATGAACAAAATCCACCCCATAGTTCCAGGAGGGGGAGGTAGCACCAGCCCGACGTCCATAGAGCCGCAACCCAGTAATTTCCGACATAGCCAGCTGCTCTAGGAAGCGGGTAATTTTTCGAGTGACCTGAGATTTTCGAGGACAGACTGTTGCCTCGCTCATGATGTGCAACAAGTCTTGTTTACGGCGAATTTTTACCCTGATTCCACCTGTTACCAATCGTTGGTCAATGTCGGGATTAAGTAAGCGCTCCAACAAAAAGGTCAAGGCATCGTGATGCCCTGTTTGGGCTAAGGAATAGGTGGATTCTCCTAAACTCTGGTGGTCTGCTGCTGGTAAGTTGATCCAGTGAATCCAGGCTGGGGATTCGGTTTCTGGCAGTAAGGAATTTTTGGCAACTTGACCATTGTTTCCAAAGGGGGATTTGAGAGACTCAGCTTCCTGAGACAGTAACGTTTGACTAGGGAACTGACTTGAGTCTACACCATAAATAGTTGCACCCTGGATTCCTTGAGGAGCGATTAAATCCAGTACTGAGGCAATGGCACTGACTACAGTTTCTTTTTCTGGGGCAATAGTTTTCCGGCGGTGGATGACGCTACAAAATACATGTAGGGTGCTTTCTTTAAGAATAGCCCGAACGGTTATTCCCACCGCTGCTAACCCCTGATTTAATAACCGCTGGATTGCTTCTACATCTCCCCAACGAGCCCATTCCTTGAGGACTTCTTCTGGAGGGGTCAAATCTACTCGCAGCTTCCAATCAGGAGTGGCTTCGCCACTTACCTGAAAGCAAATCACGGCATCTCGAAACCCTTGGAGTTGCAAGGAATGTAACCGGTCGATGATGGACTCAGATAGTAAGGATGGATCGGGGCTGTAGTTAGAATTACAAATTATCCAGAGCCGTCGGTTAGGGGGTGAAGGGTGAAGGTTAGTTTGTTTAAGGTTAGAACTTGCCCCGGAAAATCTTCTAGCTTTGGAATCTTGGTTTTGGATCCGGACTTTAACACTGACACCTAGGTAACTGAGGGATTCACTCAGATAACGAGCGATCGCATCTGGAGAACCAGAACGGGCAAGACTTTCGTTTGAGACAGTTAATTCCGCATCAGTGGTTATGGCATCGAAAGACGTCTGGGAAGATTGGTTATAAGCATTAGTGGCATCATCGGTCGGTAGTTTGATAGCGATTTGCTTAATCCAGTCTGGACGTTTCTGCCCCACTCGACGCCCATAAACAATTATTTGATAGATCGGGTTTGCTAAGTCTAGGGGAAACTGAACTTCTCCCTGTTGCAGTTTCAGGGCTTTGATCAGGGGGTTGATCACCTTATTGGCTTCTACTCCCTGAGGGTGTTCACAGAGAATGTGCAAATTGTTCCCTCGCAAACGGACTCGTATGGATAACCCAGGTTGCCTAATGGCACAATAAGCCCACTTGGCAAGGGAGGACGGAGGAGCTTTTGGGAGACGCTGATCGACATCCAACATCACAAATTGATTAACTGGACTGGTAACGGACGAATGATTTCTTCATATCTTAGATGCTCGCCTTGATTTAAGCACAATT
>NZ_JAAHHU010000317.1:0-4967 GCF_010672095.1 Moorena sp. SIO3I6
CACCCCGGTTTTCCACTTATGTACAACAAACGTCACTTAACGGTTTTTTTGACTCAAAGCCTTACTCTGACAAGGTTGTTAGTTTTGTTATTTTAAATAATACCGTATTTCTATAAGAGCCGCACCCATTTCATTTCTGTAAAATTGCGAATTTTAGCCTTGAGCCATCCGTGGAATCTTTGCCGGAGATTAGACCGTTTTTTGCCACCTTTTGGCTTCCAAACCTTAAGGTTTTCAAAAACAATAGCTTCAGAGTTAAACTCCTTGGCAATTTCTACAATTCGCTTAGAAACAATATGGCCGATTTGATGGTTGATTCTTCGGCATTTATCATAGGTTTTAGAACAGAATCCTTTGTGAAGTTTCCCGCCTTTACCCATGGTCTGAGATGCCACGGATACGGATTTCAGTCGTTTGTCCCTACGGTCTATGTCTCTCCCCGGATGAATAAAATTAAACTAAGCCGGTGAGTCGCCTCACCGACTCGTCTTCAAAACCGTACGTGACACTTTCGCATCATACGGCTCCTCATCATAGGAACCATTGTCATTGGTACCTCTAAAATGGTTTCTCATCTAATTTTGAAGAATTGATTTTGATTCCATGTTTTATGTCGTGACAGTGGAGGTGTAATAATTCTAGATTTTTATCTAGGTCATTTCCCCCTAATGCGCGCGGTAGAATATGATGTTTTTCCAGTAAATCTCCGTTCCTGAAGGTAAGTCCACAATGAGCACATTTCCCTTTTTGCCTTTTCAAAAGCCTTCCCTTTTGACTGGTCATTTCAGGATGTTTTCTCATTCTGGTGTTCCAATAAATAAGGTCACCATCATAGGGGCTACGGGTCTCTTCAACTTTTACATGCCTTACAATTTTTGTTTCGGCATGTTTTGGAAGATTTTCCTTATTAGTTGAAAATGTCCAGTTATCGACCTTGGGGGCTTCCCAGGGTTTTTTATTCTTTTCTATTTTGGTTTTCCAGTATTTATTGTATACCCAGGTTCTTGATTTTTTTGGATGTCTCCTATATCCCCATCTTCGTAGTTTATTCCAAAGCATATATCCTACTGTCGAGAATGTTTCTTTACTACAGACTCCTCTGTAATAGTTACACCATCCGCGTATAATAGGTTTTAGGTGGCTTATTAATGCCTCCTGTGGGGCAGCTCTATGTCTGTGTATGACTTCTGAGAGCTGTCCATAATGCTTTTGAATTGCTTCTTTGGATGGCTTGATGATGGTTTTAAAGCCTTGTTTAGAATGGTTTTTACCTACTTTGTATTGACGGATATTGAACCCTAAAAAGTCGAATCCGTCAAATGTGTGGACTATTTTGGTTTTACTTGGCTTTAATTCCAATCCCATGTCTTTTAACCATGAATTGATGATTTCCTTGCAATCTTCTACCACGTTTTGGTTTTTATGCATGATGACAAAATCATCTGCGTATCGGACTAATTTTAGCGCTCTTTTATTATCCCGTTTACATCCAGGCATTGATTCAGCGTATTGTTTAATCTCTTTTTCCATTCCGTGGAGGGCTATATTCGCTAAAAGTGGAGAAATGACTCCGCCTTGAGGGGTACCCTCATCTGTAGAAGAGAATGTTCCATTATCCATCACACCGGATTTTAGCCAGGACTTTATTAAGCGTCTCATGGATGGATAGGTATTTAGTTTGTTTAGGAGTGCATCGTGGTTAATTTTATCGAAGCATTTGGCAATATCCGCATCAAGTACCCATTTGGGCATTTTATTGGTTGCCGTGAATATTGCTTCAATAGCATCATGACATGAGCGTCCTGGTCTGAACCCGTAAGAGTTGGGTTCAAATTTAGCTTCCCATTCAGGTTCTATAGCCTGTTTGGTAAGTGCCTGTAGAGCGCGGTCATACATGATTGGTATACCCAAAGGCCGTTTTTCTTTCCGTCCAGGTTTGGGAATCCATACTCTTCTGGTTGGTTGAGCCTTTTTAGAGATTTTTAGGCTGGCTACTAAGGTGAGACGTTGCCTATTATTTAAGGCTTTTATCCCATCTATTCCGGCAGTCTTTTTGCCCTTATTCTCTTGGGTAACCCTTCTAACCGCAATCATTTTAGCTGACCAGGATTTCATCAGAGTCTTTTGGAGCTTTCTTACTACGCGAACGTCACCACGTTGAGAGGCTCGATATATACGTTTTTGTAACTTAAACAGAGTCATTTCTAGCTTTCGCCAATTGACCTTGTTCCATTCCGACTGTGGGGCGAACCCCCTAGTTTTAGACATATTAATCACTATTTACATCTATATCTTTTCCTATAACGTGAGTCTGTTGGCATATCCTGGGCATTACCCCAGGCATTAGCTTCTGACTCAATCTTGCCACCATATGACTTGCGGCTAACTACCTACTCAGAATGTTCGACCTTTCTGAGAGTACATATGGCGGTTATCTCGTTCCTGACAACCATTCTGTGGACTTTTAGGGTAGTACTTTTTCACCGGGAACATGTGGGAAATCTTCGCAAGACGGGAAAACCTTGCAAACCGTATTCCATTGACGTTTGTCTGTAGTGAGTCAGCCTATTTCACTACGTAATCCTTACGATGATTCAGACGTACTTTCCTTGCGTACCCATGAGTCCTTTGCCTGTTACTAACACCACATTAGGTTAGCAGTGCTTCACTATTTGACCCTTGCATCAATCCATGAGTTTGTTATGTTCATGAATCAGGGTAAGGCTGTCACTCGGATTTCACGAGGGGAGGATTTACACCTC
The DNA here is from genome assembly GCF_010672095.1 of Moorena sp. SIO3I6. Lineage (NCBI taxonomy): Bacteria > Bacillati > Cyanobacteriota > Cyanophyceae > Coleofasciculales > Coleofasciculaceae > Moorena > Moorena sp. SIO3I6. The sequence goes on from NZ_JAAHHU010000317.1 coordinate 2,763, forward strand.
CATGGTTGCCAAGTTATCATGGTTCGGGTGAACCAAGCAGCTAGTCCCCCCGACCTTTGCAGGTAAGGTTTATAGCTAACGAGTCGCACTTCACGATAAATTACAGTGCCATCGGACTCAACGACTGAAATAACAGCAGTTTTATTAATTCCTAGATCTACTCCTACTACACGATTAACTTCTTTTTTCTGTACAGGTTTACAATGAAACGGAACTGATAACCACGCTTTCCCATTGCGTTGAATCAGCGACGGTGACAGCTGTTTGTTAGCTGGAATAGTATGTCGATTCCGAGTTGAAACGATCCCAACCGTTGTCCATACCCAATTTTTCCCGTTTAATACTTTGATTTGAATTTCTTCCAGGGAATCTAACCGATAACATTGACCTTGATAAAGCGCTGGATAACAGTTAGCTCCCATAGTCAGTAATGGTGGCTTAGCATCCCGTCTCTTCCGTGACTGTCCGCATTGCCAGTCTCTATATCTCGTTACAAAGCTGCTAACTTGCCCCAAGGAAAAAGCGATAGCAGCACGACGATAATAAGACGGCAATTTATAAAATACTCGATTAAATATTTTATACTTAGGGTTAGGGTTTTTATGGGTTTGGTGCATTAGCCGTTCTACGGCTGTAACGGCTTCTTTTGTATCTAAAGAACCGATTGTATCCCAATGGGTAAATAGGATTGAAGTCAAAAACTTACAGGCACGTTGATAAACAGAGATTGTCTCAGCAAACATTAATTGCTGAGGGGCACTTGGCTTAAGACTCCACTGATCGGTGCGAATAATTTTCTGTGACTTCTTTGCTATCATTCTTAGAGTATAGAACATCGACTATTGTGGTTTCAAGCCGTCTGGTGGTATGCCTGCCCATAGGGTGGGCTCTATTGAGATAGCTATAGTGTTGGTCACGAAGTCTCGTTATCCGGTGAGATCTGGTGATAAGCGAGTTAGACATAATCGATCTCATCAATGGCATATGTCAAAAACACCGCTGCATACTTAAAGAAGCGAAAGCTGACTTAGTTAAAAATGACCACATCCAATTACTGTTACTGATAGATTTGGCACCTGATGTATCAATAAGCACAACAATCAGGGAGATGACGATTAATGATAAGTTGTTCCTTGACCCTCACTTGAACGAAGTGGGGGAATGCGTCACAAATTTTGTTCAAAATCCTCCTAAGCCGGAAGACATAGCAGCAAACATGAAGCGTCTGGGTGAGTTGGGATTGCAGGTTCAGGTTACCGAGATGGACGTAAAAATCCATGATGGTAGCGGCACACAAGAAGAACGGGTGGCTGCTCAGACAAAGGTATATCGAGATATCCTCCAAGTTTGTTTAGAGGCTCCCAATTGTACAGCCTTCTTAACTTGGGAATTTGCAGATCATCATTCCTGGATTCCGGATTTATTTGGTAAACCAGATTCCCCTCTACCTTTCGATAACTCCTATCGTCCTAAAGCTGCTTATCACGCGATGGTTCAAGTTTTAAAAATTGATAGTTAAAAAGTAAAAAATAAAAATAAAAATCGCTTAAATTATCCTTTTTCATTCAATAAGTTATTGTATAATTTTGGAGGTAATTAACATGGTATATTTACCTGATACCCTCGAATTAACTATTAATTTAAGTGACGAACAATTTTTCCAGCTTTGTCAAGATAACAGGGATTTAAGATTTGAGCGCACCTCTGAAGGAGATTTAATCATCATGTCACCTACCGGAGGAAATACAGGTAGACGAAATATTAAACTATCGACTCAACTAGAATTGTGGAGCAGTCAAATGAAACTTGGTGTTGCATTTGACTCTAATACAGGATTTAAACTACCTAATGGAGCAAATCGTTCTCCTGATGCGTCTTGGGTTAAACGAGAGCGTTGGGAAGGGTTAACCTTAGAAGAACAGGATAAATTTGTTCCTTTATGTCCTGATTTTGTGCTAGAACTGCGTTCTCCGAGTGATTCCCTGTCTTGATGCAGTCGCTCATGGGGGAAACCACGGCAGTTGCTCATGGGGGAGACCCCCAAGACCGCACTGCCTCCCCAAGACCGCGCTGCATCGCTGAAAATGGTGCAAGCTAAAGTAAGAGAGTATATGGAAAATGGCGCTAGATTAGGATGGTTAATTGATCCCCAAAATAAGGTTGTGGAAATCTATCGTCCCAATCAAGATGTAGAAATTATCCAAT
>NZ_JAAHHU010000318.1:0-4964 GCF_010672095.1 Moorena sp. SIO3I6
TACAGTCACTGGCAACTGGCCATGACACCAAAGGAATTCATCTCGAAATGGGAGGTCAGTCGAGAAGACATGGCATTAATCTGCTCCCGCTCCATCAGTACAGTTAACAGCTGGTTTGCTGGCACTAAGCGCTATAAAGCTCCTGGTGCTGACGTGTTACGACATCTTGCCCTGATGGACTTTTTGTTGGAAAATTTCGATGCTATTCCCAGGGAGTTGTTGGAGCGATTATGTGGTAATAATCTTGAAGGTTATTCGCCGTAGGGATAGTCGTAAACAGGTAGACACCGTGGTGCGTTACGGGCAGCAACCTAACCCTGGCTATCGAGAAAATGAGGGCGAGCCCTTCCCTAACGCACCCTACTGGCGTGGCACAACTAATTTGGTGCTTTAGTAAAATCCCTTATCCCTTGTAAATTAAGGTTTTTAACAAAAATCTATTACACTATTTTAAGCTTGCCACGCCACTACGTCTAAAAATACATTTTTATTGAAATTGCATTTTTAAATCACTCAAAGCATTACTGGGCAACCACTCTAGCGCTTATTTTATCAGAATTTATAGCGTTTCTAGGACTCATGAGGTACACAGAATTGTTTGACTATTGGCTCTTGCCTCTTCTCTCTTACCTGCTCCCTGCTCCCTACTCCCTGCTCCCTAAAACCTAAGGTGCGCTTTCCGTTGGCGAATTAAATTCGCCACGGGTCGCACCTCAGATATTTGTACCTCACAAGTCGTAAGTCGTAGAATTGCTATATCATAGCCACTCTAGGAGAGCCGTTTTTAAAAACTTTGTGTATGTAAAGTTTATAGGAATTTGTATAAAGATTTCATGAAGTTTATAACCGATAACAAGATCTAATTTATAATTAGAATTAGATCCAATCAGACTTGACACAATAGTATTTTTAAGGATAGTATTTATATAGCTATCCTCAAAAGCTTTGCATTTCCGATTTTTTGTAGTCTGATTGGATCTAACAATCGACTCATTCTTCTGATTCGCAGCGCTTGGTAATGCTCCTAATCTGGAAATGGTCGATGTAAGAGGTATTCTTAAAAAGCCAGTGAGTCATACCACTGACTCGTCTACCCTTCTAGAAGGCTACGTCCACACAACCCTAGGTGAGACGATCTCCATCACCGGCTCCTGATTATAGGAGCCATTGTCAGGTGCATCTCAAAGTTGTAAATCTATAACTTAGGGTTGTAAATCTATAACTTAGGGAAGTGGAGGAGTGTTTTAGCCTTCAATTATCGTAGTCATTGGTACCTCTAACACAGGGTATCTGTGTGATTTACTGTGTTTTGCCTCGTTGCCATGTAGGTGGAGTAGTGCCAGATTTTCATACTAGAAAGACTCAGCCAGACTCAGTTTCGCAGGCCGGTTCTGGCTGCTGTCTTTCTAACAACTAACAACATTAACACGGCTCTTAAAGAGCCGATAATATCCCATGCTAGCATATCAAAATCCCGATTTCAATGTGGAAGTTAGCGAGGTTGTTGCTACTGAAGGTGTTCCATCAACTCTCCCTACACCTTCTGGTAATGGCGGGCTACCTATCCCCCTGAGGCAAGGTGGAATAGCGGTGGCCATAATTGTTGCCTTAACCCTGTTATTAAAAACAACTATCGAAGCGGTGCGGCTCGTTCTAAATAGGAGCCTTTCGAAACGAGAGGGGTATGATTTAGGGAATTTATGTTCTAACTACCAGATGGATGAAGGTGAGAATCCTTCCCTTGAAGAGACAAGTGACTCCCTATCTGGCCACACCGAGTAGGCGGCAACCTACAGAGTGAAGCTGGCAACAGGGCGGAATCAGAGGTAAATCAGATGTGCCACACTGCCGCTAATGGGGAAGACGACATGGGTAACAGTAGCGAAAGTCCTGAAAAAGTGTCTAAATTGTAAGCCGCAATCTGACTAGAACATGCGAGACTTTATCCCTTCATTCTCACGGAACTTCGTTTCGGTATCCGTAATCTCTGAGAAGGGGATAGGCAAATAGGACTGCCCTAAATCGTCATAGAATCTATCAGGTGGAACGAGTAAAAACGGCAACATTATCAGGTCTAGGAACAGGTCGAACCCTAGTAAGTTATGCCAAACTTAATCCCTGTTGCCGGGTAGGATGCAGTCGAAAACTGGCTGCGGGTATTCAGAATACACGAACTCTAGAAGAGCATGGGTAGACACATATCTAAATATAGTGACCTATGGAAAAGCCAACAGTGGAAAAAACTCCGCCAGAATCTTTTCCGCCTACAAAAGCGAGTGTATAAAGCGGTTCGAGATGGTGACTTACGGAAAGCGCGGTCTTTACAAAAACTTATCCTGAAATCTCGCGCAGCTCAACTTTTGGCCGTCCGTCAAGTGACTCAATTAAACAAAGGGAAAAAAACGGCTGGAGTAGACGGCCTGTCAAGCCTCTCCTACAGACAGCGAATGGAACTGGTAGAAAGACTAAAAAACTGTGCTTCGGACTGGAGACACAGTAAACTACGCGAAATCCCCATTCCAAAGAAAAATGGGAAAATACGAATGCTAAAAATACCAACCATAGCTGACAGAGCATGGCAATGTCTAGTCAAATTCGCCTTAGAACCAGCTCATGAGGCCACCTTCAGCGCTTATAGTTATGGTTTTAGAACCGGCAGATGCGCTCAAGATGTCCAAAAAGGAGTATACCAACAACTAAAAGGAACTAAAAAGAAAGCCAATATACTAAAGCGAATCATCGAATTAGACATCAAAAAATGCTTTGACCGTATATCCCACAAATCCATTATGGATAGTCTAATAGCTCCCGCATCTACAAAATTAGGTATATACAGATGCCTTAAAGTCGGAGTGAACCCAAACTTCCCAGAACAGGGCACCCCTCAGGGGGGCGTCATCAGCCCTTTACTGGCAAACATAGCACTTGACGGAATAGAAGAAATACACACCAGTCTACGGTATGCCGACGATATGGTGATATTTCTAAAACCAAAAGATAATGCCGAAGAAGTATTGAGTAAAATCAAAAACTTCTTAGCAGAACGTGGGATGGAAATCAACGAAGAAAAGACCAAACTGACCAAATCGACAGATGGATTTGACTTTCTGGGATGGAGATTCCGCGTCCAGCAAAACGGAAAATTCCGAAGCATTCCCTCAGTGGAAAACTTTAAGAAATTACGTGACAAAGTCAAAGCCATAATCAACAACTCGAACTATGGTGCCAAAGTTAAAGCTAAGAAGCTAGCTCCAATCGTACGTGGATGGCGCAATTATCACAGTAGTTGCGATATGAATGATTCGCGGAATTCACTATGGTTCATCCGCAACACTGCCAACCGAAAGTTCCGAAAGGAAAAGAAAGTAAGTCGGTATAGAGCAAATGAACTGTGCGATAAAGGATTCCCAAAAGTCAAATACAAACAAAATCACCACGTAAACGTAAAAGGAACTAAGTCTCCTTACGACGGTGACTTAGTGTACTGGAGCCGCCGAAATTCAAGATTGTATTTTGGTAAAACTTCGGACGCATTAAAAGAGCAAAACCATTCCTGTGGACACTGTGGGTTAAAGTTCTTAGAAGACGAATCTGTACATCTTCATCATATCGATGGAAACCACGACAATTGGTCAAAACTGAACTTAATAGCAGTACACCGAAGCTGCCACCAACAGATACACTGGAGCAAAAGCAAAAGCTAAGAATACCTAGGAGCCGTGTGAGGGGAAACTTTCATGCACGGTTCTGAAGGAGAGGTGCTCCCTTTAATAAGGGACATCGACTCTAACATTAGAACGTTGGATTGCCCTGGTGGGTACTGGTTTAATGTTTAGTAGTATTTCTTCCCAAGCTGCTGGTAAACCGGTAGAGTCTATTATCGCCCAACTATACCCCAAACAATCCTTAAATTGCCCCAAGGCTGGTTTTACACCTTGCTTGACTTACAGTGTGGTGTTTGTGCTATTTCATGTTGGCTTTGGTGTGATCGCTGGGTTAATTGTGTATCGCATTATTCATCGGGTATCAAAATGATAAGGTTGTAGGGTGGGCAAAAACAATTTGATTATTTTAGTTGTAGGGTGGGCAAAAACTGTTGGCTTCTTTTCATAGTTCTAGATCATAACATTTTGCCCACCCTACGTTCTTTGGTTATTTTAGTTGTAGGGTGGGCAAAAACTGTTGGCTTCTTTTCATAGTTCTAGATCATAACATTTTGCCCACCCTACGTTCTAGATACTTTTTTGGTGGGCAAAAACTGTTGGCTTCTTTTCATAGTTCTAGATCATAACATTTTGCCCACCCTACTTTTTTTTGTGGGCAAGATGTGAAAAAAAGCAACTTTTTTTATGCACACCGTTGAACTTGAAAGGTTAAAAGCTAGAAAAGGAGCAAGGAAGCGTTCTGAAATTCCGAATGACGTCTTATGGGCACTCAATCACGGAAAAATTGAAACCGTCAATCTTGTTGAATGGTTAGCAATTGATATGCCTTTTCTGCTTCGGACTAGTCTTACCGAAATAGGTTGGAAAGAAAAAATTGATAACTTGTATGATCAGAGCTTGAAACTTCAAGACCAAGGCATTACCAAGGGACTCAAAGGCATTGGTAAAATACTTTTTAACGCTCTAGAAGAAGAGGAGAACCAAACGGACATTTTTGAAACGTTGGCTAATCATACGTCTGACATGGTGAGAGCTTGGGCTGCTTTTAGTATAGCCGCTGACCAGACTTTCTCCTTACCCGAGAGGTTAGAAATAATGGGTAGGTTCGCGGCTGATGGTAGTTTCTCTGTCAGAGAATGCGCTTGGGATGCCTTTAGAAGCTATCTTGTGGATGATTTAGCTTATAGCTTCGATTTACTAATGGAGTGGGTTAAAGATGAAGACCCCAATATTCGACGCTGTGCGGTAGAAGCTACTCGTCCTCGTGGCGTTTGGTGTAAACATATTCCAACTTTGAAG
>NZ_JAAHHU010000319.1:0-4926 GCF_010672095.1 Moorena sp. SIO3I6
CTTCTGGACCACCGAAGCGAAATTTTATTGAGGATGGAGTCATATTAATGACCCCTTCTTCGTCTGTTAAGACCATTGATTGAGAAAATCGGTTTCTATAACTGTTGAATTGTTCAATAGCCTTTAAGCTTTCAAAGGTCATTAAGACGATGCGGGCTCCTGAGCTTCGGTTTTTTCTGAGGCTGACGTCACTCAGCTGTTCATAAATACCGTCAAAGAATTGGATGGATGGTGTTGAGGAGTTCATTTGAAATATAAAAACATCGTTAAATTTTAGTATATCGCCTTGGGAGGGGTTGACAAAATTATTTTTATAGGTAACAGGGAGTAGGGAGTAGGGAGTAGGGAGTGGGGAGTGGGGAGTAGGGAGTGGGGAGTAGAGAGTAGGGAACTAGATTAGATGGCTTTGCTCAGCCTACTTTAATTGGTATTTTTTGGATTTACTTCCTATGATTTACAACACTTTTGCTAAGCAATTATTTTTGCTATTATTTCCAGTTAATTGAGGATATTTAATGATAAAATATAGGTATATTTTTGATAAAAAGTTTATGAGCAATTTTGGTAATTTATCATAACATAAAAAAGTAGCTTGCTTTCTTTACTATTGCTATTAAGTCCCTGCTCCGAATTTCCTCAAAACCAAGGAAGACTAACCACAAATGAACCGCCGCCGCATTCTTAAAACTGGACAACCTTACAGCTTTAGCCAATATTTTGACCTTCCCTTTACCCTAGAAGATATCTTGGCTGAATTTGACTGTACCTTTGTGCGATCGCATATCGATCTTCCCCGTCAACCCTTCACTGCTGCTATTGAACCCCTGCTGCACCAACTCCAGCGTAACCGCAAGCGCATCGAGCTGATCAACGAAACTGCCCGTCGCGAAGCCTTGATCGCACCAATTCTGTTTGAAGTAGTGGATCTAACTAATCACCGCATTTACATTGAATATTCTATTGCAGTTAGCGAACACCTGCGGGGAACCTTAGATTATTATATTGCTAACCATAACGTGATTGTGATAGAAGCCAAACAATCTGATCTGGTACGGGGCTTCACTCAACTGGCGGTGGAGTTGGTTGCCCTTGATCAGTGGCTCCAGTCTGACCAGAGAATTTTGTATGGCATTGTTACCACCGGAGAAGACTGGCGTTTCGGTACTTTTAATCGCCAAGAACGTTCCATACAACAAGACCCCAAGCGCTACCTCGTCCCAGAAGAGCTAACCGAGTTGCTGGAAATTTTAGTGGGGATTATGAATTGAAACGGTTAATTAATTATAGTGGTTTTTAATTAGGGAGTCGGGAATCGGGAATCGGGAATCGGGAATAGAGAATAGGAATATAAGTATGAAAAACGCGCTGATCGCAATTTTTAGTTTAAATTTATCCTTGCTCTCAACCATTACTTTTATTTAAAAGTATGATCAACGAGTTTTGATTAAGGAGGCGATAATATCATCAGATATCGATGATCGACTGCATCAATACAATGTCTTTAACTATACCCAATTATCGAAAATTACTTCTTCAGTATCCTCTCTACCCACACTCCCCACACTCTTTCCCCTACTCCCTACTCCCTACTCCCTACTCCCTACTCCCTACTCCCTACTCCCTACTCCCTACTCCCTTTATTCTATACTAATAAAGTCACTGTATTGAAACTATCATGATTGCTGATAAAATCCCCAATTACATTTCCAAAGAAGAGTATCTATCCTACGAAGAAGATAGTGCCATCAAACATGAGTATATTGATGGAGAAGTCTATGCTATGGCTGGCGCTAGTGATGCCCATGTTACTATTGCCCTTAACCTGGCTTCAGCCTTAAGAAATCATGTCAGGGGCACTGGCTGTCGGGTTTATATGGCAGATATGAAAACTTATGTTGAAGCATCCAATAGTTATTATTATCCTGATGTTATGGTGACTTGCGATGCCAGAGACCGAGAATTGGCTAATTATAAAAAATATCCTTGTTTAATTGTAGAAGTTTTATCTCCCAAGACTGAGGCGTTTGACCGGGGTGACAAATTTTCTGACTATCAACAGTTAGAAACCTTGGTGGAATATGTTTTAATTAGCCAAAATCGTAAACGCTTAGATTGCTTTCGCCGGAATTCCGAGGGAGTTTGGACATTGCAATTTTATTATCCGGGCAGTGAGATTCATCTAGAAACTGTGGATTTTAGAACTAGTCTTGAGGCTTTGTATGAAGATGTATAGCGCAAGGCAATAGGCAATAGGCATGCTAGCAATAGGCAATAGCGATGCAGCGCTGCTCCCTGCTCCCTGCTCCCTGCTCCCTAAAACCTAGATAGTACCTCACAAGTCGTAGAATTGCTATAATAGGTAAATGCTTAGTTTTAGGCTAATTTCATGCTACCTCTAGTATCTTTGGAGTTGGTAACTCTTTATTAACTTGGCTATAGGCGTATACCAAATCCTCTAAAACTTCCTTAGCATTCTCAAGAGCTTCCTCATAGGTGTCACCGTGGGTACGAGCATAGTTACCCCATTCGGGTAAACTAGCCACATAAGAGTTATCTTCCTCTGACCATTGAATTAAAATGCTATATTTCATGGCTCTTCTCTATTCTCGACTCTCGACTCCCAACTCCCTAAAACCCAAGAAGGATAAAGTCCTGCCTCTTTTAATTTTATAATGTACTTTATTCATCGGTAGCTTGGAGAATTGCGTGGTACAATTGAGAACTAATACGAAAGTCCATTGTTTCAATCAATTGATCCATTAATGGTTTAACCGCCGGAATTAAATTACTTTTCTTGGCTTGCACCAGAATGCCCAGTAACCCCACAATAGTTAACCCCAATTCTTGAGCAACTGTTCGTCCCCGTCGCTCATCCATCAGTACCAAAACAGAAGCATATAAGCGATGCAAGAGGTTAAGTTGATTGATGCCTGCTAGATTAGTAATGGGTGATGTATCGCTAATAATAATCACAGCAAACTCATCGATTGTAGGGTTTTAAGGTCTGCTTCAAAATCAGCAACATCATAATTCAAATCTAAACCGCGCTTGGCAAGTTCATGCTGAAATTCAATCACGGTTAACCCCGTCCAGGCACGGACTTTGCCACTGCTAATTTTGTCTTGCTTATACAGCATCAGGGCAATTTCAAGTTTGAACTCACCCTCAGTCATTTGGCTAGCTTGGACAATATCGTCAGGGATAACTACACTCATAGCTACACTGATAAGTAATTAGTCGATTATCAACAGTTACTTTAATTTTATCAGAAACTTCAACTGCATTATAACACCCATCCACGCCACACCCAGTCAGGCTAATCATAATTCCTCTATCGTTGATTAACTCTTATCTCTTCCCTACTCCCTACTCCCTACTCCCTACTCCCGATTCCCGACTCCCGATTCCCTAAAACCCATAACTTTATAGTTTACCCCATTGAAAAATACTGTAAAATTATAGTAGTTAAGTTACTCTACAAATGAACCGCCGCCGCATTCTCAAAGCTGGACAGCCTTACAGCTTTAGCCAATATTTTGACCTTCCCTAAACCCATCGAAGATATCTTGGCTGAATTTGACTGTACCTTTGTGCGATCGCCTTTGGCGCGGCTGAGGCCTTTGGCCACGCTTCGCGAACGCCGATCGCATATCGATCTACCTCGTCAACCCTTCACTGCTGCTATTGAACCCCTGCTGCACCAAATCCAGCGTAACCGCAAGGGCATTGATAAGCGCTATACTAAATTAAGTAAAGCATGAAGTAAACAAGGTGTTAAGATCTATGGCAACCAATACTCAAAGTCATTTTGGTCCCTACTTAAGACATAGAGGGAAAACTGTCGAAGAACAAATTAAACTCAATCAACCTGCTCTGGCATGGCTAAGAAAACGCCTTGAAGAGGAAATCACACAAGAAGAAGCTAAAATTCGACAGGAAGATTTAGAAAAATTCAAACAAATTCTTGATAGTTTTCGTCCAGAAGGCTCTAAGCTATATAGCTAATAATGATTAGACCTCTTGCAAAAATATTTTTCTGATAGTGTTTACCTCAATCCTTCTGACTTGCGCGTAGCGCTATAACTTTTCCAAAATAATTAAATGCCCAAGAAAATCAGAGAACTAAAATCAATGCTAAAAAAAGCAGGTTTCTCTTATCGTTCAGGTAAAGGCAGTCACACAGTTTGGAGTCATCCTTTATTAAACTATAGTCTGACTATCTCTGGCAAAGATGGAGAAGACGCTAATAGATACCAAGAAAAAGCTGTTAAAAATATACTCAGAGACTTAGATAATTTACAGAAATAAATAGAGATGAAAAACCACTATAGTATCTTAATTCAATGGTCAGAGCAAGACCAAACCTACATTGCTAGTTTGCCAGAATTTGGTCCCTATGCTCATACTCATGGCAGCAGCTACGAAGAGGCTCTCAAAAATGCTAAAGACGTGTTAGAGCTTTTGGTAGAAGATTACCAAGCTAGAGGTAAAGATTTACCTTTATTAATTTCTTCAAAAATCACGGTATAATTAAAGAGTAAAAAAAGTATATAGCTTGTGTCTAAAAACAAGCAATTCATTATTAATAGTTATATAAATACTGATCAATAGATGTAGAAGCATCACTAACTCCACCTACAACTGGATTGTCTCCGAGTCCCCAAATGGGATCATCTACACCATTGCTATTTTCTGGTAGCTGTTGATTATGTTGCTGTAATTGTTTAAGTTTAACAATTTCATGATGTAACGCTAATACAACTAATTCCTCAAGATTCTTTACTAGTCCTGTCTGAATTAGTTCTTCTGTAGTTTTCAGCAAATCTGTGGGTAAATTTAAAGTGATTTGATTGACGTTTTCCATAGATAGTATTGTTTTGATGAGATCAGAGTGTTGATTATTATTGATTGAGCTTAGCTATAGGA
>NZ_JAAHHU010000032.1:0-62373 GCF_010672095.1 Moorena sp. SIO3I6
CATCCCCCTCACTTCTGCCTCCTGATAAAATTACAGTGAGTACTCCTCCTGAATAGAGCACCAAGGAAACAGTAGTGAAAATTGGTTCAAAAAATGCCAACAGTTTTCTCATGAACCCTGGTTTATATTGAAAAATTGTAATTATAAATTTGTATTCATAATACTGTATGTAAAAGTTGCTAAGCTGTTTTGAATTTAAATGCACAACAGCTTAAAGCAATGAATGAAATTGTTTAAACTTAATAGCATCTGGCCAGCTAAGAGTGCATCCACACCCTTAAACCGGCTGAATCTAAGAGGCTCAGGAATTACCCAGATAGGGAAATTAAACCCTATCCCTAGGTTTGATTTATATCTCAGGCTGAGATAGATAAATTCGGACTAAGTAGAGATTTGCCATCAAAGTAGTCCGGAATCGGTGCTCCCATCAACCTCAAGATGGTTGGCGCTATATCTACAGGATGAGCTTCTGGCAAACTAGAACCGGGGGTAATTCCTGGTCCGCTTGCCATCAAAAAGCCTCTGGCTCGGTGACCACCAGGACGATTATAGGTAATTGGACCAATGCGTCCCACATCAGGACTATCAACTACATCTGTGGGACACTCGTGCCATACGACTACTAGGTCAGCATCTGGCAGTTTGGGGTTATCATCTGTGGCGACGTTATGGGTGCGCACTACTTGTTTAACTAATGGTTCTCCTGTCCTGCCATCGGTAAGGCGATAAAGGAAGTCTGTTAGGTTATCGCACAGAGCATCATACTCGGAAGGGTCAACAATACCATCTCGTTCCCGTCCTTTGAGGTTGATGCGAATATGTCCATCAGCAAAGGCGGGTAAAGCAAAGGCTTTCATCTTGGGCCAGAGGGGAGTATATAGAGTAGCTGGCATCCAACCCAATTGCACCTTGTGCTTCATGAGGGGATAAGGAGATAGTAAACCGTGCTGGCCAGATTGTAAAAAGGCTTTATGGGTCCAGGTGTTGAACAACTGCTTAATGGGATTGGGTTCATAAATCTTTCGCCATACTTCCCCTGGCCAAGAGTTGCGGATTGGACGAGTAATTGGTGCTGGGGGAGTGACTCCGATTTTGCTGGGAGTAATGGCATACTTGCCAGGGAAGTTATACCGATAGAGCAATTCTGGCAGGAACATCATGCTCATCAAATCTGTAACATTGGCAGCCATGCCATGAACTGCGAAACACAAGATATAGGCATCCTTAGGGGCAGCAGCGATAATTTTTGCGATCGCATCATCCACCGCTTCAAAGATTTTCAGCATCGGGTCTCCAGCCTTACCATTCTTTTTGCTCTGGTAAGGGTAGAGCTGGTGATCTGGTTGGCTGCGGTCCCACAGGTCATGACCAGCACTGTGAGTTTCACCGAAAGCGGTCACGAACAAGTCCCACGGTTCACGCTGAAGTAAATCCCGGCAAATCTCTGAGCGAGTGGAGATACTAGTTTTTAGAGCTTGCTGAATCCATTTAAAATAAACTGGATCCCACCAGCGACCATTATCTTTATGGAGCACTGGGTTTTTGCCGTATTGGGCAATAATATTGGGCAATAATTCCGGCGGTTGGGAATGGCTTGGCACAAAGGGATAATGTCCCCCCCAACCCAAAATTTGTAAGCCATTAATTTGATCTGACAGTCCTGATACTGGTACATCAAAGGCAGCAACCCGGTAGTCATTCCCTAAGGCATAAAATGGATTATACTCTTTATAATCGTATCCACTATAAATTTTGTCGCAGACTACTTTATAAGTTTCTGGATCAAATTTTATGGTATCCCAAAAACCGGTTTTATCTGGTAAACAACCGGTAGAAAACATTACCCACAAGGGTTCAGTGGATGAAAATTCAACTGTCTTATTGTTGTAGTTAACGGTATTGTTCAGGCGACCATAGATTCCTTGTTGCCGTATTTTGTTGAGGGTCTTCAGATGTCCTTGGGACATCCACTTCTCCAACAATAGCGGGTCAGCTGCATCCAGTCCAATAGCAATTACAGGGGTTTTCATGGTAATATTCTAGATTTTATATATAAGTAAAGCTAATCCATAAGAGCAGGTCTGGTTGACTAATCATCATCTTATGGAGCAGGTAATTGGTAATTATTAATTGGTAATTATTAATTTATCATTACCTAGTTGACGATTACCGATTAGTAATTCCCGATTCCCATCCAGGGATTATTTTGGTTGGGAAGTGATTAACCGGATTTGATATAATGTTTCATTTCTCACTAAGAATAATTTAAGTAGTTATTTCCTAAGGGCGTTAACTAATAAAAAATAGGTAACTAATCAAACAATAGGGTTTTATTCTAGTTATAGTCTGGATTAATCCAGGAAATTAAATCATTAATTTATATTGTTTTATTTTCGGGAATAGCGATTAGTCATAAGTCATAGTTTTAAATCATCTCCGGGAAACCTTCGATGTTTTTTGAGTCTCAGCTTTACGCTGTGCCAATCTTCTGACTGAGCCATAATCGAAGTATTCCTGTGACTGGTAAAAGTAACCAATCGATTCATCTTTTTGAATGACACCATTAGCCACCAAACCCAAAACCGTCTGACCGGAACTATCTAACATTTGTTTAGCCACATTAGCATTAGCAAAATCCAGCACACCTGGTCGAGCCACCAACAACATGCCATCAGTCATTGGACTTAAGCAAAGGGCATCAGCAGTCAGAAGTAAGGGTGGGGCATCAATAATCACAAAGTCATATTGGGTTGAACATTCCTCAATCAGGGAAGCCATTTGCTTTGAATCCAGGAGTGCCAAAGGATTAGGAGGCATTACCCCAGCAGTGAGAACATCAAGATTTTCCATGGCTTGACAGATGGCAAGCTCTAGAGGCACTTCACCAATCAGTACCTGGCTCAAACCGGCCACATTCATTACTTGCCAAATATAATGCTGACAGGGGTGACGCATATCGGAATCAATCAGCAAAACCCGACGCCCCAGTTGAGCCATAGCAGCGGCCAAGTTTGCTGATACGGTAGATTTGCCTTCCTTGGAAACGGAGCTAGTGACTACAATAACTTTAAGTGGGTGATCAGACCTGAGAAATTTCAGATTCGCTTGAATCATCCGGTAGACTTCACTCACCATGGAATGAGGCTGGTCTGTTACGGGCAATTCCCCTCCGAAAAATAGGTCATCCCGACGACGGGATAGCTTCTTGTGCTTGAAAACTGGAATCACCCCTAGCACAGGATATCTTAATAACTGCTTGACTTCTTTGAGAGTTTTGATAGAGCGGTCTCTCATTTCCAAGAGCAAAACAGCAGTCGTGGCCAGTGTGACCCCCAACATCACCCCTAGAGCCAACACCTTTATTTTCTTATCACCTAAGGGCTTTTTAGGGACTATTGCTGGCTCAATGATGCGAGCATTAGCGGTATCTTGGTTTTCTGCGACCTTTAATTCATTGAGATTTTTCAACAGGGTTTCATAGGTCAAGCGCGCAGCTTGGACTCGTTGTTCGAGCTGCTGCTGAGTTTGCTCCAACCGAGGAAGAACATTGACCCGTTGTTCATAGGCAATTCTAGCCTTAGCAAGAGTTGCTAATCCTTCTGCTAAACTTCGACGTTTGACTTCTGATTCAATAAAATCGCTAATCAGTTTTTGTTTGAGCTGGTCAACTTCTAAAAGCCCTTGAGTAATTTGTATCTGAGTACCAGCCAGACTCTGTGAGCCTAGTATTTGATCAATCTGCTGTTGTAAATGACCTCTGAGGGAGCTTTGCTGCTTGGTCAGCCGAATCATGACCGGGTGATTTTTACCGTAACGATTGTTCCCAACCGCTAATTGCCGCTCAACCTCTTGCAGTTCTTGGAGTACGCCCTGTACGGAAGTAGACTGACTCAGGGCACTGATAGCAATTGCCTGCTGGGGATTAAGACCCACCTGGTTTCTCAAGCCAGCAGCTTGGGCATTGGCTTCTTCAAGTTGAGCTTGAACTGTAGTAATTTGGCTGTCTAAGTCAGCCATCACCGCTACCAAAGACCTGGATTCTTCTGTGAGGGATACAACCTGATTGCGTTCCTTAAATTGGCGTAGAGCAGCTTCTGCTTGCCTGACATTGGCTTCACTTTGAGGAAGTTGGTTAGTAATAAACTCACGGGCTTTTGCTGCTTCCGACTTTTTGGATAGGATCTGATTCTCTATATAAAGCCTCATTAATTGATTGATCACCGCCGCCCCTTTTTCTGAGTTCTTACCCTTGTAGGAAAGCCTAACCACATCGGTGCCACCCACAATTTTGACAGTGAGCTTTCTTTTGAGGGCTTCCGGTTCCCAAGGTAGACCTTCGTTATCAGTGAGGTTGAGTTGATCAATGATCTGTTGCAGAAGCGGGTGGGAGTAAATCACCTCAATTTCAGTACTCAGAGGGTTCTGGGCATCAACCAGAGGGCGTAACTGTTCAATTTCCTCCCCCAACCCAGTCAAGAAAGGGGTTCGGTCTATTTTAAACAGTAGTTTTCCTTCAGCTTCATAGGAAGGCTTGAGAAACAAGGTAGACCAGGCCGCTGAGATAACTGTAAATAGGAAAATAGCAACCGCTGGCAGCCAACGACGTTTCAATAGTAGTAAGTATTGGCTAATATCGATATCTATAGAACTTCTAGACTCCATAAGTTCTTAAGGGACTCCCCCTAGGTAGATTGCACAATAAAATAATTTTTGGTATTGGGGCCGATTAGCTACCAAACCTGCCATCCGTCAGATGCAACCTATATATGGAAATAACCAATTATATTGAAATAATAATACAAGTAAATCATATCAAAAGTCCCTCGACATTAAAGAGTTGGTAAAGATCTGCAAATTTTCCGTGTTTCTTGTGATTATAAGAAAGTTAAGGGGCTGACTGGGTGTAGGGCAAACGGGGTTAGGGGGTAGGGTTTTGCGACCGATGGTTGTGTCAGTAAGACCAGCAATCCCTGGAGCTGTTTACTGTTCTATCTTCCGAGTTAACCCAAACCCGGTCACCCTACCCCCGCTGGCTCCATTTCTGGCTAAACTTTTACCAAATTGAACCATTCTGTTGGCCAGTGAGTCTAAATAACATAGGAAAACAAAGCGGTGAGGGAGAACCCACAGTTGTCAGTCAGATCAGCCCAGGCTTCCAAAGAAGATTCTGCTGCTGCAAAAACAACCAGCACAGACACAGAGTTGGTATTGCAGTGCCAACAGGGGAACCAGCAGAGTTTTCGCCAACTATACCGACGCTATCAGCAGCGGGTCAGGTCAACTATCTATCAGCTATGTGGTGCTTATGCTCTTGATGATTTAGTACAAGAGGTGTTCCTACGAGTTTGGAAAGGCTTACCAAAACTACGGCAACCTTCACAGTTCTCCACCTGGCTTTACCGCATCTGCTGGAATGTGGCATCGGATCAGCGGGGCAAGTTGCAACGGCAACGTGCCTTCAACCTTCAACTTCCAGAGGACACAGCTGATCTACCCCTAAAAAATGCCAAGTCTTCCTACACTCCCGATCTTATGCAGTTGCACTATCAGGACATTAT
The DNA here is from genome assembly GCF_010672095.1 of Moorena sp. SIO3I6. Classification (NCBI taxonomy): domain Bacteria; kingdom Bacillati; phylum Cyanobacteriota; class Cyanophyceae; order Coleofasciculales; family Coleofasciculaceae; genus Moorena; species Moorena sp. SIO3I6. Next base: position 5,559 of record NZ_JAAHHU010000032.1, read on the forward strand.
TCAACAAGCAATGCAGCAACTGAGCTTGAACCATCGTGCTGTGCTGGTGCTACATGATTTAGAGGATTTGCCACAAAAGGAAGTTGCTAAAATTTTGGGCATAGCTATCGGAACGGTTAAGTCTCGTCTTTTCCACGCTCGAACTTCCCTACGGAAATATATCATCCAACAACAAGGAGAGATGCCATGACTCAGTTTCAACCTGATGACCAACAATGGCAAGCATTTCTGCGCCAACATCGACCTACTCCTCCACCAGCAGCATTTGACTTGGAGGAACGAGTAATCAATGCGATCGCTAAATCCCCACCGCCTAGTCGTAAACCAGAGCTTTGGTTACTTCCATCAGCCATCGCTGTTGGTTTACTGATGGCTTGGAGTGCTTACCACACCCACAACTTAACCACTCTAGAAGCTTTCTTAGAGAAAAATTGGCATGGAGTTGTGGGAGAGACATCGGTGAGCAATGTCATTCATACTCCACCAGCTGATTGGATGATCTTAGCCAATACTGGACAATAAATGCGCATAGTAGGAACCATCACCTCAGGATCTCCTATAGAGGATAAGGTTTGACCTGTTAAAAGGTTGGCTCTAGCCAACGGCTATGGCAAGGTAAAAGTGGGTTGTCAACCTTCAACCTTCAACCTTCAACCTTGGCCTTTCGGCCACGCTACGCGAACAACTTTCAACCTTGGCCTTTCGGCCACGCTACGCGAACAACTTTCACCCTTGGCCTTTCGGCCACGCTACGCGAACAACCTTCAACCTTCAACCTTGGCCTTTCGGCCACGCTACGCGAACAACCTTCAAGTTGAATTTTAAACCTTCAATATTTCTTACAAACTTTAAATTAAAGACATTTATAGGTAACTTCCATGCTGTTACGTCCAGGTTATATTTTGTCACTTCTCATGGTTACCCTGACTGGCTGCACTGCTGTAGCTAATTCCAACCCTGTAACCTCTCAATTGATTCCCAACCCTGAGGGTCAACAACACCCAAAATCAATTAAGGATAGGTTAGTCAGGGAACTGAATCTCAACCACGTGCAAAGGAAGCAGCTACATTCCATTAGGATAGAGTATGAAGAGTCCATTATAGATCTTCGTCAGGAAATGAGTCAAGCCAAGCAGACATTAAGTGATTTGATGGTGGGTACAGCTGACAGAGAAACTATCCGCACTCAATACCAACAAGTTCAAGTATTGAACCAGCAGCTAGGAAAGTTACGCTTTGAGAGTATGTTGCAGATGCGAGAGGTGATGACTCCTGAACAACGCATCCAGTTTGCTCAATTGATGAAACAGCGCCGCCAGCAAAACCCTCTATCCGATTAGGTAGAAACACAAAGGATAAGGATTTTGAGATTTATTTATCTACACGGTTTTGCATCTAGCCCTGAATCAGCCAAGGCGGTGTATCTACAGCAAGCTTTTACTCGCCTGAAGGTCTCTCTAACAATTCCTGACCTTAATCAAGATGACTTTAATCATTTAACAATAAGTCGCCAGATTAGTCAAGTAGCAGCATTACTGCCTTTAGATGGAACACCAGTCACGTTAATCGGTTCTAGTTTGGGTGCTTTTACCGCTGCATGTATAGCACAAAACAATCCACAAATCAAGAGACTGGTTCTACTAGCACCAGCATTTGGGTTCCTTCGCCATTGGTTGCCCAAATTAGGAGCAGAACAGCTCAATCAGTGGCGCTCCCAGGGATATCTAGAGATTTATCATTACCGAGAAAACCGAAAGCTTCCCTTGCACTACCAGTTTCTAGAAGATGCCCGTCAGTATGAGGCTTTGGAGCTAGGGCGACAAGTACCTACTTTGATTCTACATGGGTGCTATGATGACGTGATTCCTATCATCGAGAGTCGTGATTATGCCAGTACGCGCCCTTGGGTGCAATTGGTTGAATTGCAGAGCGAACACGGTTTGCGGGATGTGATGGCGTTGATTTGGGCAGCAGTTCGGAAATTTTGTGATATTTAGGTCGGTTGAGGGGTCAGTGTTCCATCCGATCCAACAGCACGTTATTCCGAACACAATCACAATCATTATTTCACAAAAATACCACTATAGGCTAGAATTACTCTGTCAAAAAAAAATGAATCGAGATCGAAACTGAGGTTGACTCTCGAGTTCACATTTACTGTCATTGAGTTGAATAAGTCGATGTTAGATTCAATTAGATTGACAAGCCCTAGCCCTAGCCCACCCCAAAATTTGATTGAGTCTCTCTATCCATTTAAACCAGGAGATCTGATTACTTTTTCTGGACTGAAGATCGATGCTGCTCTGATTCGATACTTCACTGGAAGTGATTACAGTCATACGGCGATTGTCCTGGATTCCGATCTGGAAGCGAACGGGAACGCAAAGGTGGCGATCGCTGAGTCCACAAGTTACACAAGTTTGCCGGATTTTAGAAACCAAAAATGTAAACCAGGAGTACAAATTCACTACCTGGAGAATTGGCTCAATGCTTATCGAAACTACGGACAAGCTTGGTGGGTTCCTTTGGCAAAACCATTAAGTTCGGAAGGGATCGATAAAATGCAAAATTGGCTGTGGAACCTTCATGAGCGCCAAGTCAGGTATAGCTGCTGGAAGTCCATCGGAGCTTGGCTGAAAGTTAACCGATATTTGGTTCCTTCTGATAGCCAGAACATACAAAGAATATTTTGTTCGGAACTGGTAACCCAAGCCTTACAAATCGCAGGATCAATCGATGGCTCGGTTCTCGCTTGCCAGCAAACACCCAAAGAAGCAGTTACTTTTGGATGCTTTGAGGCTCCCGTATTACTGGAAATTTAGTCAGGGTTAAACTGTGTTATCAAAATTGCAATCAATCAAAGATATCTGGCGATATATTGGTTTTAGTTGGGTACATCAGCAGAATCTCGTTTACGTTACCTGCTGGGAAGATCCCAGACTCGATCGTGTTGCCTTAAACTTGCCAGCTGACGATACCGTTGTCGTCATTACCTCTGCGGGATGCAATGCTTTGGAATACGCTCTCGACGCACCCAAACAAATTTACGCTATCGATGTCAATCCCAAACAAAATGCGTTGCTCGAACTCAAAATTGCGGCGATTCGAGAACTGGATTTCGAGCAATTTTTTCAATTGTTCGGTCGCGGTAGGTTGAAGCAGTTTAACGAGATTTATACTCAAAAGCTGCGCTCCCATTTATCTTTACCCTCGCAAGGGTATTGGGACAAACAAGGAACTAAATTATTCGACAGCAGACGCTCGTTTTATTTTCGAGGAACTACGGGTAATTTTGCTTTGGCTATCAACTACTACATTGATCGCATCCTGAAAATTCGCCCCAGTTTCGATGCTATTCTCAATGCCAAAACCCCAGAAGAACGGCAGGAAATTTACCAGCGCGAGATCGAACCGGTCTTTTGGAAAGATTATCTCTATCGCTTCCTCAATAGCGATTTAGTCCTGTGGATGCTCGGTGTTCCCGCACAACAACGTCAACAGATGGAACGCTATCTCGACGAAGGTAGTATCGCGACCTTTGTACGCCAACGCTGCGAAAATGTCTTTACTCGGATCCCGATTAAAGATAACTATTTTTGGCGAGTTTTTCTGAATGGAGAATATTCCCCCGATTGCTGTCCCCAATATTTAAAGGAAGAAAATTTCCTGCGCCTAAAATCTGGGTTAGTGGATCGCATTCAGGTTGAAAATAGCACAATAACCAACTTTCTGGAAAATTGTCAAGCTCGAATTTCTCGCTTCGTGCTTCTCGACCACATGGACTGGCTGAGTCAGTATAATCACGAAGAATTGCAAAAAGAATGGCAAGCTATTTTGACTAGAGCCAGTGATAAAACTCGCATTTTGTTTCGCAGTGGGGGATTCAAAGTGGAATACCTTGATTCGGTGCAAGTGCGTTATGGCGGTAAAGACCGATTTTTATCAGACTTATTGATGTACAATACTGAATTGGCTGACCAATTGCACCCACGCGATCGCGTCCAGACCTACGGCAGTTTTTACATAGCTGATTTGCTGACTGCTTAAAACTATTTCCACTGGCGAGGGAAGAGAAAAAATGAGCGTTTTATCCGACTTGATTAGCGATCTCAAAACGGTTTATCATCTAGCCAAACCGATCCGAGGGGATAGCCATCAAGAGCGATTGGAAAACTTTTATCGTACTCAATCAACGGATTACGATCGCTTTCGTAGGCGTTTGCTAAAAGGACGAGAAGAACTTTATCAATCCCTTGCCGATAGCGATAGCAATGGCTGTGTCTGGGTTGACTTCGGGGGGGGTACGGGGTCGAATTTGGAATCCATTGCTAATCGCCTCTCTAAGTTTAGTAAAATTTACATTGTGGATTTGTCCCCTTCCCTGCTGGAAGTGGCGCGAGGGCGAATAGCCGATCACGGCTGGACAAATGTAACCACTGTCGAAGCCGATATCACTCAATTTTTACCGCCAGAAGGGGTGGCGGATATCGTCACTTTTTCCTATTCTTTAACCATGATTCCCGAATGGTTTGCGGCGATTGAGCAAGCTGAAAAGAGTTTGAAGCCAGGGGGAATGATCGGGGTTGTGGATTTTTATGTGTCTCACAAACATCCCCCTGAAGGATTGCAACGTCATTCGTTTTTAGCTCGTCACTTCTGGCCGATTTGGTTTGCCACGGATAACGTTTTTCTTTGTCCCAATCGCCTAGGCTACTTGCATCATAAATTTGATACTGTGTCTTTGAAAGAAAAGATGGGAAATTTACCATTTCTACCTGGCTTGAAAGTTCCCTACTATAGGTTTATTGGTCGAAAACGATCTAAAACTTGAAGTTGCTCTAATGGTGGTTAGTGGTACAAAAGTAGTTATTTGAGCCCCGGAAACCTTGAAGCTTACCGCAGCAAAACCACTAGATGTTTATCACTAGCTTGTCTAGGCAAATTAAATGCAAGGCTGTTTAATTTACCAAGCCAACACTAACTCCAAACCAAGCCAACACCAACCAGCCAATTCCCCCTAACCCTAATAACACCGGAGTCAACCAATTACCCCAGCGCACATACAACGTCTGAGTCTGTCGTCGATAAATCGTATCTGCGTGCAACTCATAGGTATTAATCCCGGATAGCCATAGTGTTTTGCCATGGGGGTCTACAATACCCGAATAGCCGGTATTAGTTGCTCTAACTGTCCACCTATCTGTTTCAATGGAGCGCATTACATCTTGAGCATAGTGCTGGGCAGGCATAGTATTACTGTAATGGGCATTATTGGATGCAGTGATAATAAACTGCCCACCAGCGGCAGCTTGATAGCGGAAGTGGTCGGGAAAAGCTGACTCATAACAAATTCCTACCACTGCTTGACCAAAGGGTGTTTCTACTAACTGGTCAGGTTTACCTGGTGCTAAGTGAGCATCAAGAGGGGATAGTCGATCAATTAAACGTCCTAAGAATTCTTCAAAAGGAATATATTCTCCTAATGGCACTAATTTGACCTTATCGTAACGGCTGAAGGTCTCACCAGTACCGGTGACAGTAAACAAACTATTGGTAAGGCTACGCCCTCTTTGCCCATAGCCTCCTACCCAAACTAAAACCCCTTTATCTAATATTGCTGAGTAAAAGGAACTAACAGTACGAACCTGTTCTTCCCAAAGAAAAGGTAAGGCAGTTTCAGGAGTTAGCACTGCGTCTACTTTTTGATCTGCCAATGTCTGGTATCCAGTAGTGTAACCTTTTATAGCACGCTGCCAGCCAGCGGAGTAAAGTTTGATTTCATTGGGGATGTTTCCTTGAATAATACCGACGTTAATAGCAGAATCTTTTGATTGCTCAATTGGTTTGCTATACAGTAACCATCCGAGCAGATGTAAGCTGATTAATAAACCGATTGCTATACCCAAAAGGGTTGAAGGTTCAAGGTTTGTAGGGGTTGAAGGTTCAAGGTTTGTAGGGGTTGAAGGTTGCAGGTTTGTAGGGGTTGAAGGTTCAAGGTTTGTAGGGGTTGAAGGTTCAAGGTTTGTAGGGGTTGAAGGTTCAAGGTTGTTGTGATAACTTTCAACGTTCAACCTGCCAACATTAAACCTGCCAACATTAAACCTGCCAACATTAAACCTGCCAACATTAAACCTGCCAACGTTAAACCTGCCAACCTTCAACCTGCTAACTTTCAACCTGCTAACTTTCAACTGATTAAGGTTAAACTGATTAAGGGTTAATCCGCTTTCAGCTATTAAACCATTGACGGCGACAATAGCTGCTGTAACTGTTATCGGACCGGATAATTGACCGAGGTGCAAAATTATCAGGTTATGGGGACTTTGGGTATAGGATAAGGAAGACCAGTACAGGGGACTCATACTCCGCAGGGTTTCTATGCCACACCACAAGCCTGTACCGATTAGAACCCGCAAGCAGGAGGTTAAAAGAAAATAGTTTTGAGTGGGGATAGGGAGATTTATATCAGGATTTATATCAGGATTTATATCACGTTGTTGTGTCGCTTTGGTGGATGGGAATTTACAGCGGTTTTCAGATGAATTGACCTCATTACCTTTAGCTGCAAGCCCCCTAAATCCCCCAATTCTGGGGGACTTTAACTCAAGAACCCCCCAAAGTTGGGGGGCTAGGGGGGCGAAACTTGCTGTAATTGATTGAGTTATAGAGATTGCTATAGCCCAGACAGCTACTAGGAGTGCTCCCCAGAGGGTAATGAATATCCAGCAGAATAATGCGATCGCAATACTAGCTAGCCATGGTACCCCCATCCAATCCATCGGGTGAATACCAGTAATCCAAGATAGAGCTAAACCGTGATAACCGATACCCCAGATCAGACCAGATAAAGCATTGCCACGAATACTCTGACCCCTGACGACTATGAACCATAGCGGCACTAGGGCAATCCACGCTAGGGGCCAAGCTTCTGTTGGTGATGGTGTCAGTCCCATCAGGATGCCACCGATTAACGCTAATAGAGCAGTTATCAATTTGGTGAGGTACAAATTTCTAGGTTTTAGGGAGTAGGTTTTAGGGATTAGGGAGTAGGGTTAAGAGTTTGTTTAGTTGTGATTACGGGCGCTGGTATGGATGGGAGTCTTTAAAAAGACTGTGTACCTCATGATTATGAAAATTGCTATATATTCAAAAAGTCTCAAGTTGGCGGACCACCTGCTACACGATACAACGTTGTGTAGTAATGCACTAGACCACTACCCACTGCTATAGCGTAGAGCAAAGTTACTAAAACAGCCACCCGACGTTGCCAACGCCAAACTTGCATCAAGCCTGCTGCTAGAAGAATTAAGAAATAGGGGGATACAATTAGTAGATAGCGAGCTTTCCATATGGAACTGGAAACATAGGATATCAATAAGATAGATCCGGCAGGTAATAATGCCCACACTTTAATCCACCAGAGTTTTGTTGAGGGGTGCCTGCTCAATAGAGCTATAGCAAGCAAGCCGATTGCCATGGCTGTATATGCCATGTAATAGAGCAAAGGTACAATATTTGAGGTTAATACATGCTCCACAAGCCAGTCCATGATAGACTGCTGATTGAGCTGTTTCATCAGGTCGTTGGCACTGATGCCTGACCCTAGTAAGTGTCTCAATGGCCAGAAAACTGTCAAGTGGGTGACTTCAGAGACAATTAAGATCATGTTGGGTTTTGGGTACTGTGTCACCCAACCTTTGAGGAATTTAGTGGAAGAATCATTAACTGCTGATACTAAAGGAAGCCAACAACTCCCAATCAGCAGCAGCCTAATCCCAAAGGCAAATAATCGGCGCTTTTGATTACGGAACTGCCATCCAATTAATACCAGATCTGGCAGAAACAAGGTCACACTAACCGGAGTAGTCACAAGGGCTAGAAACCTGCCCACAGCCCACCAGTTGATGGCAGCAAACCTAGGATTTTCAAGGGCATGAGCTAGAGCCAAGGTACCCCCCAAACTTAAGAAGGGGATTAGGGTGTACATCCTTACCTCTTGGGCATGGTTGATAAACAGAGGTGAGAGGGTTAGTAACAGGGCGGCAATCAAGCCAACTGGCTTTCCAGCTAAGCGACGACCCAACAGGTAGATTAGGAAGACACTGCCTAGTCCAAAAATCACAGATAGCCCACGCAACCAAACGGTGCTAGTGCTAAACTGCATCCAAATGTAGAGAATCATGAAATAAAAGGGACGTGTCAGATTCTTCGGAGGCAGTGATATCCCACTCTGGGTTTTGTTAATGCTAAATAGTTCATCGTACCATAAGCTTTCTGTGCCGAGTTGATATAGGTACAACCCAGTAGCGACTAGTAAAATTAGGCCGATCGGCATCCACTTCTCGAGCCAATTTGCTCTTATTCCAAGTGCTGGTGTATTCAGTTTCATAGTGATGCAAAGTTAATTCAAATTAGTTAACTCAAATTAGGGATTGCAATCGCAATCCTAGTACTCTGTCAATTTAGTTTTGAAAATTAGGATAAGGTGTTAGGTGTTAGGTTTTCGTATTTAATCCCTAGCGCTATCCGGTATAATGCTTAATACCAATTAAACGTAATAGTAGAGGATTTTCCCATTTCTAAGACCAAAACCGAAAATCTTTATCAGATATTTATTTAGATATAAAATCTTTATCAAATATTTATTTTTGCTGAGTGATCAACGGCCTAATTGTTCCCTTGCCTGCTGACGCAGATTCTTAGCATTGGGGTGATTCGGCTGGATTTGAAGTGCGTTTTCCATGGCATTGATTGCTTCCTTGTATTGACCTTTGGCCCAATAGGCTGCCCCTAGATTACTCCAAGCATCAGCAGAATTAGGATTGAGTTCAAGTGCCTGATTATATGCTTCTATGGCCTCACTGTACCGACCGAGTTTATGGAGGGCTACTCCTTGGTTAATCCAGGCGTCAGCAAAATCGGGCTTGATAGCGATCGCTTTCTCGTATAGAGTTAGAGCTTGAGTTATGGCTGTTGGGGTGTTTTGGGATTCGAGAGCTGCACCTTTACTCCACAATGCTTCTGGGTAGTCAGGTTTAAGGGCAAGGGCTTGATCGCAGGCAGCCAGTCCTTCTGGAGTACGCCCTAAGGAATTGAGGCTATAGCAACGACCCCAATGAGCTTCTGCTAAATTTGAGTCCCTTGCGATCGCTTTTTCGTAAGTCATCAGTGCTTGTTGGTACTTTCCTGCTTGCCGCAAGCTCTCCCCTTGGCTGTTTAATTCTATTGCAGTTGGTTGTGTTTCCGTTGGTTGTGTTTCCGGCTCGGATGCCGATTTCGCAGCTGATTCGGTATCCGAGCCGGGAATAGTTTTTTGGACTGAGCTGGTAGTAGTGCTTTCAGGGGTGTTGCTAACTACCGCTGGGGTTGCAGGTTTTGACTCAGAGGTGGTAGTCGAGGTTTCCGCAACGGTATCGCTAATGTTGTCAGTAATATTGTCAGTTTGAGTGACAAGTTTCGGAACTAGAAAAGTCTTAGTACCGATCACAGAAATACCGATACCCATCCCTGCTAAGACAGTAATCATCAACCAAGGCTTCATTAACCATCTTCGGATGATCTCTGATCTGGCCTGGGTTTGTGCTGATGTTGCTGAAACAGAAACAGTCTCTTCCGGAACTTTAGCAGACATAGCTATTGTTGGTGCAGCAGTTAGCCTCTGAACTGCTGCCAACGCTTCTACTGCGGTCGGGTAGCGGTCACGGAAATCATAGCGCACCATACAGTCAAGGATATCCGCTAATTCTGAGTTAACTTGGGTGTTAACTTGGATGCGATCGCGCCAGTTAATTTCCCCTGTTTCGGAGTTTTCTTTCAGGAACTTGGGATGAATTCCGGTTAATGCCTGGATGCCTACCATACCCACCGCATAGATATCGCTGCTAAAACGGGGATTGCCACCGAACTGTTCTTTGGGGGTGTAGCCATGACTGCCAATAGCAATGGTCTTGGTTTGCCCCGTTTCGGGATCGATAATCTGGGTGCTAGCTTGCTTAACTGCCCCAAAGTCAATCATGACAATTCTACCATCCTTGCGACGGCGGATCAGGTTTGGGGGTTTGATATCACGATGGATCACACGTTGCTCATGGACAAATACTAGGACTTGTAGAATGTCTTGCAACAGAGCAATCACTCGATTTGATTCCCAAGGCTGACGGATTTCTTGGTTGAGGGGTTCTCCATCAATAAATTCTTGGGCCAGATAAAACTCCTGATTTTCCTCAAAATGTGCCAGCAACTGGGGGATCTGATCGTGGTTACCCAGCTGGTAGAGGACTTGGGCTTCTCGCTCAAATAGGCGTTTGGCAATTTCCAAACACTGAGGATCCGTCACCTGGGGTTTGAGCTGTTTGATCACACATTGGGGAGTTCCTGGCAAGTGCAAATCCCGTGCCAGAAACGTTTGACCAAACCCACCTGCTCCCAGCTTGCTGATGATTTTGTAGCGACCGCCTAAGGGGTTTGCAGAATTTATCAGTTGATTGTTCATGGTTTACGTTTGATTCTACTCCCTATCCCAGAAGTCGCTACAGGTTTACAGGGTTCTATAAGCCTAACTTTAGTTTATTTATCAATTTTAACCGTATACACCCAGTCTTTGTATTTCGGTTCCCGATTTTCCGTAATCGCTGCTAACATCTCCTTGAGCTTTTCGGTTATTGGTCTGTTTGGAGATAAGTGATAGTTTTCGATTCGTTTAACTGGGGTGATCTTTGCCGCTGTCCCACTCAGAAATACTTCATCGGCAATAAATAGTTCTGATTTATCCACTGGTCGTTGTATAGTTGGCAAGCCCATGTCTTTAGCAAGGGTCAGAATACTATCCCGAGTAATTCCTTCTAGGATATCCTGATCGAATCCAGGGGTAATCAGCTGGCCATTTCTGACCACAAAGATATTCATCCCAGAAGCTTCCGATACTTTCCCCTCAGAATTCATCATAATGGCTTCATCAAAGCGAGACTCTACTGCTTCGCTTTTCGCCAAGGAAGACGTAATATAAGCTCCACTAATTTTACCTCTCAAGGGTAAACTTTGGTCTTGTTGTCGATACCATGAACTAATCCGACAGCTAACTCCCTCAGGAGATAAATAATCTCCTAATTCTAATCCATAAACAAAAAAGTCTTTTTCAATATTATGGAGTCGCGGGGAAATTCCTAAATCTGACGTGTAGACAAAAGGGCGGATATAAAACGACTTAGTTGGTTTATTTTGTTTGATAAACTCAACGATAATAGTCTCGATTTTATCAGGAGGTAAATTGTAGTGTAATAACCGAGCACTATTACTTAGGCGTTGGCAATGGCGGTCTAACCGAAACAGTAAACATTGCTGTGGGTTTTTTGGGTCAGGGATACAGCGTAATCCGCCAAAAGCTCCCGTGCCGTAGTGCAAGGCATGGGTAGCAATGGAGATTTTGGCGTCAGTGAAAGGGACAAACTTGTTCTGAAAGTAAGCAATGGGCAAAAAATCAGGCATAGTTAAAATCAGTGCTTTAAGATTAATTTACCTCAGTTTAACGAGTGGCTGACAGCATGCTCTCCATGGCATTTAGCCTTGTTGTCACTCCCTCAGGGGGAACTGGCTCCTCCCCACGACCTACCCAAAACCCTACACCGGACACCTTATCTATTTTTCACCCTTTTTGTCATCCCCTTAGCATCGGTGGGTATAGTTGAAAAACAACGCTTAATGTGCTAATCAAAACTCAGCACTCAAAACTGACCCTCTCAGCACTGATCCACTATGTTCTAGTTAGCAGGAGTGAAATCTTGGCTGAACCTATTTATGTTCAATTGACCTGGGAAGACCCAGAAACCGGCGAGTTAAAGAAACCTGTTCTGAGACCGCCCATTGCTGTTGGTCGAGAAAATGACCATTTGCCAGCACACTTAGCAGGTCAATCTGTGTCTCATCTGGTACTTCTTGACAAGGAGATTTCCCGGTATCACGCCCTGATCACAGTGGCTAATACCCAACTCTATGTTACTGACAGCAGCGCCAACGGCACGTTTATTAACGGGCGGAAGATTCGCTCTGGTATTCAACCTTTTTCAAGCAAGGATACCCTGCGGATTGGTCCGTACAAGATTACAGCGACCTTGAAACGGGAAAATGACCTGAACGCCACTGCACAGAACTTTGACCAGACTAGTCTATTAGGAGAGAAAAGTGTCACTAACTCTCTGCCCAATAATAAACCTGTGGTTTGGTTGATTGGCTTAGTGGTACTGTTAATAATGGGAGTCGGCACCTGGGCCGTGGTCAGCGGTCTGCTGGAGGGGTTAAAACCGGGAACGCCAGACCAGGAAAACGATTCCTCCACACATTTAGAACGGGTAGTCTAGCACAGCTAGTTAGCTAAACCTTAACCATGAGATTCTAATGTTATCGAAAATAGAACCTAAATGGAACGTCACCTATGGAATCTCTTCTGAATGTTCGATTTTCCATTAACCCTTTCCCAAGGGTTAGGTTTCAGCGTTCCTTGGGATTGGTTTTGCTAGGTGTACTTACCCTACTGCTCACCCTATTACCAGCCTCTACCTTAGCACAGGAATCTTTTGCAAATGGCACTAAGAAAGCTCCTGTGGTAGTGGATGGTATTGAATTATTTCAAGTCGGCAACGCTGGCAACTTTAGCGCTACTGAGCGAGCCGAGCTGATCAATCAGCGCTTAGCAAGGGAGGTGAAATCCCTACAAAAACCTGAATATGTGGACATTGAATATGTCGGGCAAAACGAGGGGATTCTTCGTACCAAGTTTACCGAGCGGATTCTGGTCACGATTACCAAGGCCGATCAAATTCCTGATACTGATCCTCTTGAGCAAGCCGAAAAATGGGAGAAGCTGATTGAAAAGGCGATCCGGCAGGGCAAACGACAGCGGATGCCAGATTATAGTCGTCAGGCAGTAAGGTTTACAAGCATAGTGCTGGTGTTGTTAATCCTGTTGTACTTGCTGTTACGGGTCTTCAGGCAATTTGCCTTGCGGAAACTGACCTCCTGGCTAGGGAATCCGGCTTCGCCTTTTTTCCCTTGGCACGACCCAGCTAAATTATTTCTCGGGGCAGCCCTGTTAGGGTTACAGCTTATCCTGTGGACTACAGTTATCTTAACCATTAGTGACCTATTTCCCCAAGTTCGCAGTTGGCGTTATGAACTGTTAAACTTCCTCAAGTCTCCTGTAATTGGTTCCGGAGAAAGCAAGTATTCTGCGATCCAAGTGCTGCTGTTGGTGGTATTAACCGTTGTGCTATGGTTTGGGGTTAGTGCCCTCACCAGGCTATTGAGGCGTTACATCTTGGGGAAAACTGGCGCTGATTCAGGGGTGCAAGAGGTGATTGCTACCCTGATCCAGTATGTCCTGACGTTTTTGGGCATGATTATCATACTCCAAAGTTCTGGGTTGGATTTAAGTTCCCTAACCATTTTTGCTAGTGTCTTAGGGGTGGGAATTGGCTTTGGTGTGCAAAATATTGCTAACAACTTTATCAGTGGCTTAATTATCACCCTAGAGCGACCGATTCAACTGGGGGATTTTATTAAGGTCAACGATTTGGTGGGAACTGTGCAGCGAATGGGTTCCCGCAGTACAGAGATTTGCACCTTGGATAAAGTGACAATAATTGTGCCCAATGCCCGCTTTTTAGAAACTGAGGTGATTAACTGGAGTCACGGTAACCCGATTTCCCGGCTCAAGATTCCTGTAGGAGTGGCTTACGGATCTGATGTGGAGCAGGTCAAGAAGGCACTGTTGGCAGCTGCGAAGAGTCACCCGGAAGTGTTACTAAGGCCCTATCCCCAAGTTTGGTTTCAGGAATTTGGTGAGAGTGCCCTCAAGTTTGAGCTGTTGGTCTGGACTGGAGACCCCAAGCGGCAGCCTAAAATCAAGAGTGACCTCAACTACCGGATTGAGAAAAGTCTGCGTCGCTATGATATCCATATACCATTTCCTCAACGAGACCTCCATGTGCGATCGCCTCAGTTAGAGAAATTGCTGACCGCTTGGCTAGGGGAACGTCAGCCAAAACCGCCCGAAAACCAACTCTATATTCCCAATGGGTATCAGTCTCAGCAGCTACCCCAGGATTCCTTAGTTTCAGGTTTCCTAGAGCCTATGGATGAGATAGATCAAGACTCTTACCCTACGGCTCCTTTCCAAGAGGATATGATAACACTAGACATTGAAACCTTGGTCGAAGAAATGCGTCAACCAGAAGCGTTGGATATTAAAGACCGTCGCTATCGTCTCAATAGCTATGGATGCTGTTTTGTTGGCTCAGAAGCGGTAGATTGGTTGGTAAAACGGTGTAATTCTACTCGGGAAGACGCAGTTGCTATTGGACAGATACTGATTAATCGAGGTATTATTCATCATGTCGCAGATGATCATCCTTTCCGAGATGATTATTTGTTTTACCGTTTTTATTTAGATGAGAATTAAGTTAAGCTATCAGCTTTCAGTTATCAGGTATCAGCTTAAGCGCTACGCGCACGCTACGCGAACAGCTATTAGCTAAGAGCTATTAGCTATCAGGTATCAGCTATCAGGTATCAGCTTAAGCGCTACGCGCACGCTACGCGAACAGCTATTAGCTAAGAGCTATTAGCTATCAGGTATCAGCTATCAGCTTATGCAGGCTAGATCACAGGCTAGAAGCCTGTGCCACGCAAACTACAGTAACAGGCAAAGGCCAAAGGCTGAGCACTGACCGCTGACCACTGACCACTGACCACTGACCGCTGACCACTGACCGCTGAATACTTAGATTAATTTCAATAACAGAATAAAGAATCGCGAGTATCAACACCAGTTATAGTATTAGTACCAGAAGCATTTTCGCATAGCTCCCGGTCTTGGTTATAATCCAAAATTGCAAAGGTGAAGTCAGCGCCAGTAATATCTGCACCATCAAATTTAGATTTCGACATAAATGCATCTTCAAACACTGCATCGGTTAAGTCTGCTTTCTTGAAGGTAGATCCATTAATGAATGCATAGGTAAAATCGGCTCCATGTAGGTTAGCATTCGTGAAATCAACTTTGGTAATGTTGGCACCTATAAACTTAAAGTTGCTCAAGTTGGCTGACTGTAAATTGACATTGCTAAAAACCTTGTAACTAAGGTCTTTATCGGAGAAATCTTGAGCGGTTAGATCCTTGTTTTCATAGTCAGCGTTAATGGTGGCAGCGCTTTGGGCTTGGGCTGGCAGAGGCAAGACTAATATAGTTAGTGCTAGTAGAAAGGCTGCCAGGTGTAGAAAGTACTTACCGTACTTCATGAATTGCTCTAATCCTCCTTTTGATTAAAATTTGCTGACAAGGGTAACTATAGCACTTATCATAGTCATGAGGTACAAAATTCTCGGCTTTAGGGAGCAGGGAGCAGGGAGCAGGAAGCAGGTAAGATGGAAGAGGGAATAGGTAAAAAATTCTGTGTACCTTATAGCTATAAGAAACGCTATATAGGGAGCAGGTCAATTTTGTAAGAAAACTTGAAATACAAACGCTTGAACTAAAGTGTTTTCGGGGCTTCAGTAGCAGTTATCAGTTATTTTAGTACATTTGTTCTGCGAATTTGACATGCTCCCAACGCTATATATCCTCAAATTACTTCTCTGATAGTTCTAGTGAACAATAGCTCATCCTTAGAAGTCAACTAAAGCGGCATTTCGGGCAGGGTAAACGCATCTAATTTTTTTATCCTATATATAGTGTTTTTAAAATTAAATAAACACTATATGTTGAAAAGCCATTGTCAATAAGCACAATAAGGCCAGGTTTATTGAGAACTACCCCCGCTTACCCAACAAGATGCGTTTACCCTGGCATTTCGGGCTATACTTTGATAAATTTTTTTTGATTTTATTTAAGGTTTACGTTAACATAGCATACTAAATACTGAAGACCGGTATTTCCAAGGGCCACCCAGAAGTTCCACCCGATAATAATCGAGTAATCGAGCGGAAAGAGCATTGCGTCCAGCAGTGACCAAACGTAAGGTCTGTGGCGGTTCCCGTTCCATAGAACGGTTTCGGGAAACAGCCGATTTACTCAGTGTCATCCAAACCTACCGTGTCCAGGATCCTTCGGCTATGGAGTTTTTCCGACAAGCTCTTGAGGCTACCGTTTCCCCAACGGTTTCTTATCCTTCCCTGATTCCGATGACCTGAATTCTTACGTTTTCAAAATCAGGTGCAAGATCTGAGTTATACTTATTATGTTGACTACTAGACAATAACAAATAATGAAAAAGATAAATTATGGATTTATAGGAACAGGAATAATTGGTGAAATGCTAATTAATAGATTTGTAGATAGCGGAGTAGCCGATCCCGATCAAATCTATGCATCAAATAGAAGTACTGAAAGATTAAAAAAAATAGTCATATATACAGGAATAAATAAAGGGACAAATCAAGAAGTTATTTCTAATTCTGATTATATTTACCTGTGTGTGAAACCACAGGATTTGCCTGATGTATATCAAGACTTAAACGGAAAGTTGAATGAAAAAACTCTGGTAACTTGTGTCGCATCTATAGAAAGAAATTCTTACTATGAAAATTTAGGCAAAATAAAATTAGTTAGAATAATCCCAAGTATAACAAACAAAATAAAAGGCACAATTCTTTTTGTAGCAGATAAATCTCAAGAATCAGAAAGAGTTTATTTAGATTTGTCACAAATTGCTAATGTCTATTGTGTCCCTGAAGAACATCTTGATGAATATACGCATCTTGCAAGTTGTTCTCCTGCAATAATCTCTGAATTTATCAGAGGATATCTGACATCAATTACAAAAAAAGGAATAAATGAAGAGAAAGGTAGAGAAATAATTTTTGATGCATTATATCAGACTGCTGATTTGTTAAAAGAATTTGGATTTAGAGTAATAGATGATGTTTGTACAAAAGGAGGAATAAGTAGAGTCGGAGTTAATTTTGTTTCTGAAAATTTCCCAATTGAGAGATTATCAGATGAATTACTTGGAAGAATGAAATCAGTCAAATTAGAATGGAGTGGTAAATATGAATTGAATAATCAAAATATTTTAGATATAATTAATGAGAATGGAACACCTCTTTATGTTTATGAAGAAAATGAGATTAAAAGAAACTTTGAACTAATCAGAGATTCAATACCTTATGAAAATAAACAGGTACATTATGCCGTTATGTGTAATAGTAATAGCGAGGTATTAAGGAAAATCAGACAATTAGGAGGCTTTGTTCAAATAAATTCTATACACGAACTTGATTTAGTTAAGAAAGTGGGATTCAGTAATGGGGATATTTCTTTTACTTCAACTGGTTTGGATAGTGAAAGTTTAGAGAGATTAGTTCAAGAAGGAGTGCAAGTAAATTTGGATTCAGTTGAAGAGGTTGAGAAATATTGTAAATTGAATGCAGGGGGTAATTTTGGAATTAGAATTAAAATGAAAGAAGATATCGAACTTCCTGAAGGTTATACTAATTCCCAAAAAGATTCAGATGTAGGTATATCTCAAGAATATTTTTCAAGAGTAAAACAAATTGCTCAAGATTATGGATGTAGAATCAATGAAATACACGGATATCTCGCATCTAATATTTTAGATTCAGAACCTTTAATACACTCTTCAAATTATTTGATGGAATGTGCAAAGCAATTTCCAGATTTAGAATATGTAAATTTTGGAAGTGGTTTTGGCGTACCTGGAAGAAAAACTGAATCAAAATTTGATTTTGCTGGAATAGGAGAATACTATTCAAGATTAACAAAAGAATTATCAGACCATCTTGGAAGGGATGTAAAATTAAAAATAGAGCCTGGTAGATCGGTTGTAGCAACGGCAGGAACACTTTATGCCAAAGTAACAAATGTTAAACAATTGACTGGTAAAAAGCAGATATCAATCAATGCAGGGTTCGGAGAATTTCCAAGACCAAGAATATATGGAGCATACCACGAAATTGAGGCTGTTGGTAAAACAGGAGAGACAGAAACTTATGACATAAGAGGCAATACTGTATTGCAATCAGACTTTTTAGGCAAAGAGAGAAAACTACCTCAAGTACAAGAAGGAGATATCCTGGCAATTAGAAATACAGGGGCTTATGGAATAGTAATGGCTTCAGGTTTCCCAGGAAAAGAGTTACCTTCTGAAGTAATGGTTTATTCAGATGGCACATTTAAGAGGATACTTGATTGGGCTGAGTCTGAATCGCTTGCCAGAAGCAGTAGATATGAGTAGGATGTTCTTGACTGAGTGAGTCGAATTTAGTGAAGAAGCAGCTCAACGGCTACAAGCTGAAGGTGCTTCACAAGTACTGCAAGCCATCCTTCATGCTATGAGTGATCTGTCACAGCTGAGTGCAGATTAGGCTGGGCAGATTATTAAAAAGGTCACTAAAGAGCAGAAAGTGAAAAAAGGATCCCTCGTGCGATCGCTCCGTGCTGCACTCACTGGAGATGTTCACGGTCCCGATCTCATTGAATCTTGGGTGATTTTCCATCAGCACGGTAGGGACAAAATCCGCCTACAGCAGGCATTGATTAACACTTCTACTACTTAGGTGATTTACTGATTGTAGGATGTGCATACCCTTCGGGATGCTCCTAAAGCATCCCGAGTTCGGTGTTTTTAACCACTATGGGAATACGTTAGGACATGAGTAGAACTCACCACAGAGTCACAGAGAACACAGAGAGTAATCGAGATGAGCAACAAGCGCTGTTAGAAATTGCTGAGTCTTATCTCCGGGAATTTGTTGCACCAGTAGCGTCAGAAATTGATGATAATCCAGAAGTATTAAGAGCGGCACTTCAGGGAATGGGTGCTCGCTCTTTATTGGCACTGCAGATTCCTAAGGTTTGGGGAGGTACTGGAGTTAGTGAGCTAACCTTTCGCCACTTCCAGCAGCTCATTCCCCGTTACTCTGGTGCGTTGGCATTTCTGCACACCCAACACCAAAGTGCAGGAGAATTCCTCACCAACACTGACAATGAATCTTTAAAGTGGCAATATCTGCCTTATATGAGCCAAGGACAGGTGTTGCTTGGCATTGGCTTTTCCCATCTGCGACGCCAAGGCAAGTCAATGGTTAAAGCTATTCCTGTAGCAGGTGGGTATCAGATAGAAGGAAAAGTACCTTGGGTAACGGGTTTTGGTTTCTTTCAAGATTTTATTTTGGGTGCAACACTTCCCGATGGTCGGGCAGTTTATGGTATGTTGCCGTTTATTGAAACCATGCAAGAGACTGGGGGAGCAATTACTTTTAGTAAGCCAATGGAATTAGGGGCAATGTCCTCAACCAATACCGTTACGGCAGAGCTTACTCATTGGTTCTTACCTGAAGAGCGTGTTGTCTTCATTAAACCCACTGGTGCAATTCATGAGAACGATCGAAAGAATGTTCTGAATCACGGGTTTGACTGCTTGGGCAATACTAGAGCAGGTCTCGATATCATAGAGGCTGTTTACCAGACTAAACAACTTCCCTTCATCAAGCAAGCATTTGATGCCTTCAACGAAGAACTCAAACGTTGTCAATCAGCAATGATGGCGGCACTAACACCTGATTCTCAGTCTTGCGAAGAACGGCTACAACTCCGCGCTTGGGCAATTAATTTAGCGCAACGTTGTACTGCAGCAGCAGTTACTGTTTCTAGTGGTGCCGCTAATTACCGACATCATGGCGCACAGCGAGTATATCGTGAGGCATTGGTGTTCACAGTCTTAGGTCAAACAAGGGCTGTTATGGAAGCAACTCTTGCTCAGTTGGTGAATTAGGTATTAGGTGTTAGGACACGAGGAGAACTCACTACAAAGCCACAAAGAACACAAAGAAAATCTATACGTCCTAATCTTTCCTAATCTGCCATCTTAGAGGTTGTCTGAGAAGTCTCATTTGCTACATCCAAGCCCCCTAAATCCCCCAATTTTGGGGGACTTTTAGAAGCAAATTGACTCTTATTCCCCCCAAAGTTGGGGGGCTAGGGGGGCAAAATTCAGTATAAAAAAACTTTTCAGATATCCTCTTAGTGCTATAGCGTTTCTCATAGCTATGAGGTACACTAATAAATAGATTAGATAGTTAGTGATACAAATTTCGTATGAAACCTTACTCTCTTGACTTTCGGCAAAAAATTCTAGAAATCCATAAAAAATAAAATTTATCAATCCGAAACTTAGCTCAACGTTTTGGTGTAGCCAAAAGCTTTATTCAAAAATTACTAAAACAACATCGAGAAACCGGAGATATTAAACCCCTCTCTTGGTGCGCATTCCCTAGGTCGGGTTTCCCGACCGGGGTCGCACAGCAACGTCAAGGGGTAAGTCCGCCACGCAAACTTAGGGTCGAGCAATTAATAGATTTGGGAGAAATAATTGAAACAAATAATGATGCTACGTTAGTTGAACTTTGTGATTTACTAGAAATAAAGATCCAAATTCGCGTAAGTCGAGCCACGATGGCAAGACTAATCAAACAACTCGATTATACTTAAAAAAAAACATTATATGCAGCGGAAAAAGAGTCAGAAATAGTCCAAATAAAACGACTAAAGTTTTGGTCAGATATCCGAGATATCCCGGCATAATATTTGATTTTAATAGATGAATCGGGAGTAAATTTAGCAGCGATGCAGCGCGGTCTTGGGGAGGCAGTGCGGTCTTGGGGAGGCAGCGCGGTCTTGGGGGTTCCCCCCATGAGCGACTGCCGTGGTCTCCCCCACTCGCGGTCTGCCGTGGTTTCCCCCATGAGCGACTGCATCAAGACAATGGTTAGGATGTATGCTAGAGCCTTAAAAGGGAAAAGAGCCAGAGGTAAAAAACCACTGAAAAGAGCCTGAGGCAAAAATATCTCCGTA
Source organism: Moorena sp. SIO3I6 (assembly GCF_010672095.1). NCBI lineage: Bacteria > Bacillati > Cyanobacteriota > Cyanophyceae > Coleofasciculales > Coleofasciculaceae > Moorena > Moorena sp. SIO3I6. The sequence continues at coordinate 26,422 of NZ_JAAHHU010000032.1, forward strand.
ATAGGTGCTTTATCTTTATAAAAAGTCGTGGCATCTAGTAATATATCTGGAGGAGTTAATCGAGTAACTTTTGAAGCAGTTATTGCTAAAAATTTAGTTACTAATTTATTTCTGTAAAAATGCCTGTATAATAATTGATAATGCTAAAATCCATGAAGGATAAATGGTTAGAGAATTAATTGAACAAGCGGGAGCAAAACTGATTTATTTACCCCCCTATTCTCCCGAGTTTTCACCAAGCGATGCAGCGCGGTCTTGGGGGTTTCCCCGGAGACGAAACCTTAGAGAGTGGAGCCTTTAATGTCAGCAGGTTATGCAGAAAAGAGGTGCGACCCGTGGCGAATTTAATTCGCCTACGGAAAGCGCACCTTTGGTTAAATATTTTTTAATAAGGCGACCCTCTCGAAACGGTAACTTCGGCGTAGCCGACGCTTGGCCGTAGGCCACGCCAAAGGCGAACGCGAACAAACCACTCGCTATTGCATCAAGACATCGAAAATTTTTGGTCAAAAGTCAAAGCAATCTTGAAAAAGATTAAAGCCAGAACTTACAAAGATTTAATAGAGGGGATTGCCGATGCCATCTTAAAAGTCACTAAGGAAGATATTCGGAATTGGTTTACTCACTGCTGTTACTGTACCTCATGACTATGAGAATTGCTATAGCGCAATTTTCTCATAACCAAACTCTAGAAACTCGCTCTGGCATGGTGTATAACCCAATGTTTGATAGGCTTGAATATAGGCAGATAATGTTTCTTCTTTCGGTACGCATTCAACCCAATAAAACTGATATTCTGGCGTAGGTTGCCACCATCTTTCGCGATCGCCAGCCACCCAAGCAAAACAGTTATATTCTTGGGATTTTGGACTGGTAACAGTATATTGAGTCCGCGCTAAATTAGGAAAACGTAACTCTAAGTGTATAGCTTCTCCCATGAAAAACTCAAGCAATATAACCCTTTTGTCTTCCCCAATTTAACCATGCTTGAGCCATTAGTTTGATTTTTCCCCGTTGTTCTGGCAGAACTGGGTTTTCTTAGGTAATCTGACCTAAAGCAGGCAACCAATAGAGCGGGTTTTGCTGCAAATCTTCCAATAAAAAAGGAATTACCCCTTCTCCCATCTTGATGATTTCTTGATAAGCGGGATGTTTTGACATTTCGACAGTCGAGGATAACGCCTCTACTTCTTGACGACCTTGGGAAGCAAGAGCGGTAAATTTTTGGCGTATTTCTTCGGGATTTTCTTCAGTCGGTTTTCTAGAGGCTGCATCTAAGGTTGGTTTTTTCATAGTTGCTTTGTGAGTTGCTTTGTGAATTGGCAATACTGACTAGGAAGTCATTACTCCAAAGTGCGTTCGCGTAGCGTGGCCCAAAGGCCAAGGCCAAGGTCAATCGCCCATCTTGTAGGGTGCGTTAACAAAGTGTAACGCACCGAAAACTCACCCGTCCACCCGACAATATCGTAGGAAATCATCTGGGGCTCTTGGAATTGCGATCGCCTACGGCACTAGCGGAGCTGATCCCATCAAGTAAGGGAATTACTAATATAGTGAAGAAAAATACAGCAATTTATAGCCTAATGAGGTAGACAGGATTTTTTCCCTCTTGCCTCTTGCCCGCCCCCCTTACTAAGGGGGGTTAGGGGGGATTCCTCTTGCCTCTTCTCTGTTCCCTGTTCCCAGATCCGCTGTTCCCTAAAACCCAGGACTGAAGTACCTCACTCAATTAAAAACCACTATACAAGGTGTGAGCTATGACAGATAATAAACTGGTATTTGAACGCATTACCTGTCTTGATGCAAAGCGCGAGTGGGGGAAACCACGGCAGTCGCTCATGGGGGGAACCCCCAAGACCGCGCTGCCTCCCCTGTTCCCTTGCTGCATCGCTTTGATCCCCAAATAATGGGAGGACGTGCTTGTATTCGAGGCATGAGGATTACAGTATCTCTAGTACTGAGTTTGGTAGCCGACGGTATGGATGTCAACGAAATTATTGAAGCTTATCCCTATCTAGAAGCAGAAGATATTAAAGCTAGTCTTCTGTATGCAGCATTTTTAGCTAGTGAGCAAGTTCGTCCCTTCAGTGGAAGTGCAGCATGAAGTTTTTAGCAGATATGGGTGTCTCTCCTTTAACTGTTCAATTAGTGCGTCAACAGGGACCAGTCCAAACTTGTCGTTTTCAACAACGGTCGGTGATGGATTTCTTTGACCTTTGGTCACGCTACGCGAACGAGCAAGCTCTCATGGCTCAATCGGGTCATTTAACGGAACCTCCTTCCCTCATCCCTTCTTTCGAGACCTGAATCCTTACTAATTTACTGTTCAAAATCATTAATTTTTTTCATGTATTTTTTTGATAATTCTTCAGATAAGAGAAGTCTTTGTTCTTTTTTAATGCGGAAATATTCATTATAATTTTCCTGACTTTCTTTCTGTTCAAGTAAATAATCATAAGGACCTTTGCCAGACAAAAGTTTAACTAATATAGGTGAGATTTCAATAGTGACGAATAAGGCAGTTATTAGCCAATTAATATTACGAATATTCGGATCGTCTTTAGATAGTTCTTCTAAAGCAACAAGACGGGCTAAGAAGCCATCTGATTCTTTGTCAATTTGTTCTTTCAGTTGTTCTAAGTTACTCTCTGGTGACTGCAAAATCAGGTTACGTTCTTGCCTAAGCTTATCTATTGTTTCCTCTTTATCCTTAACTTTATTATCTAATTCAATAAATTTTTGTTTTATTTCATCTGCATAATTTCGTTTGTCTTGATAAACAATTCCTTTTCCAAATTGGCCTGTTCCCTGTGTACCTTCTGCTTCTGCATTAGCCGCATTTTCGGCGTCCTTCCATTCATTTTTATACTTGTCCTTTTCTTCATTTAATCCTTTAATTTCTTGCTCCAATTCTTTTATTGGTTCGTTAATTTTTTCTTCTCTTATATCATTTTTATCTTGTTCTATTTTCTGGTTAATTTCTTTTTCAAAGAGCCTCAATTCAAGGGGCTTAGCAACCACAAAGCTTAATAATAATGCTATTATTAATCGAAGAATTGTTGCTGCAATAAATGGCAAGTTTGAATTTGAATCCGATTTTATTCTCTTAGAGCTTAAAATTAAAAAACGATCTAAGTTAAAAACTATAAAACTCCAAAAAGTTCCTCCTACACAAGAAGCTGCTACAGAACCGAATACTGTAAAAAGAGCATAACCACCGGAAAAAATAGCCGTTGTTGATGTTAGCAAAACCGTGGTACCAATTGCTGTATATTTATATCGTTCTATCAAACATTCTTTTTGTGCCAAAATATCATGATCTGCACCAGCAGACCATAGCAAGAATTTTTCTAGTGAATTTAAATTATCTTTAATTGTTGGAGCCTGTATTAGGTGTTGAAGTTCAGCTGGTAAGCCAATTTCGTTGATAAAAGTACCAACCGCTTCAACACCATAAGCATTAAGAGCACTTTTGATATGTTCTGTAGCTCGTTCCTGGATTTGATCCCGTTGTTGTAAGAAGTCTAAGACATTATATTCTTGAGCGGAATTACGGAAGTAATTATCAACCATCGGTTCTAATACCCTATTCACAAGGTTTTTAATAGAGCTATATTTAACCGCACCATTAGACAAGCAGCTAAGAACTCCTCCTTGTTCCTCAACTTGCTTATAACTATTAGCATTTGGTGAACCCACACGAGATATCATTTTAGGGGAATTTTTGGGAGAAATATTAATAACCTGTGTGACTTCAAGATTCAAAATAAAGCCATCTTTTGAGCGAAGCTTTAAGGTTTCTAAATTAGAATCGTAGTTGGTTGCTGGTTTATTTTTATCTGTCCTCCAGTCCAAAGTTATTTCATGGACAGGAACTATTACTATACTTTTCACTCTTGTATTGATAGGATGTGTTCCAGCTTCTCTTGGTATGTTCTGAATCCCTTTATACCCGATATTAAACTGAGAACCATAAGTAGTTTGCTCTTGATTTGCTTGGCTATTCTTACCAACATTTGAGATTAAAACTCCAACTGTTCCAGTTTTAATATTAGTTAAAGGAACTTGTTCAACTTCCACAAACCAAGGATTTAAACTCCAAAAACCTTCTTCGATAAATTCTTCTTGTAAACCTCGATAGCCACCTTTATCAATAAACTCCTGTGGCTCCTGAAACTTATTATGTCCCTCAATAACTGGTCCCGCAATGTCCCCTCCTGGTAAGGGCTTACCATCAAAAGTGGTAACAATACCAATTTTACCTGATTCAACTCTGTAAACTTTTAATTGTTCTGGATTCAGTCCATATTGCTTGGCATTGTCAGTAGTAACTACTGTAAATAGTTCAGTGTTTATTCTATAGTAACCTTCAGTAAGAATTGCTCGCTGTTTACCTTGTTGACCACCGTTGTTGAGAAAGGCTTCAGCATTCTGAAAATTCTCGCAATCTACAGCTTTAGCTAGTATTTGTCCTGGTGGTAGTTCAGCACCATCTTGAGCAATAACTAGCCCTATCTCCCCTGAGCGAATATTAATTAGTGGGACATTGTGAACTTTAAACAACTCTGTATTAATGTAGTGAATTCCAGGAGGAATAATTGCTAATTGGTTCCCTTGTTGACCGCCGTTTTTGATAAATGCTTCAGCGTCCTGAAAAGTGCCACATTCAACAACTTTACCAAAGTTCTGACCAAGTGGAAGTGGCTCACCATCCCTTGCTTCCACTAACCCTACTTCATTAACTCCAATTTTGATAAGTTCAACTCTCTTAATTTTGAAAAGTTCTGTATTAATTGCGTATTTGCCAGTAGTAATAATCTTTAACTGTTGGCTCCTATATCCTCCATTATTAATAAATGCTTGAGCATCCTCAAAATTGTTGCATTCAACAGCATCACCAAAGGTTTTTCCAATCGGAAGTGGCTTGCCATCTTTCGCTTCTACTAAGCCAATTTCATAGTCATTAATATGAATAATTGGCCTTATTTCAACAGAAAAAAGTTGAGTATTAATCCGATAAATACCATTTCTTAAAATACCTAACTGCCTACCCCGTTGACCACCATTGTTGATAAAAGCACGACCATCTTGAAAGTCATCACATTCTTCGACAACTTTACCAAACATTTTACCTGTGGGAAGAGAAGCACCATCGTTGGCTGTTACTAATCCAATTTCATCTTTATCAATCTGTATAGCCTTTTGTTTGAAAACTTTATAGGTCAACCTAGAGCGGAAATGTCGTCCAGGACCAAGAGTATCAACCTGCCAACCCATTTCTCCATTAAGAGCAATTTGACGATTAGATGGTAAAGGACTACCAAACTTTTTATAGACAATTCCAACCTCATCTTGAGAGATTACATAAACGCCAGGTACCCGATCAATTGCCATAACAACAAATTTAGTTAATTAGTTAACTAATGAATGGAAAAAAAAATACTCTTTCGCTACCTTAATCGTTATTATTGTAACGTGAGTTGGACGAACTGCACAAAGGTGAAAGAGGGAGCATGTCACTTATGCAGCAACATTAGTACTAAATCTAGGGAATGGGGAATGGGGAATGGGGAATGGGTGATGGGTGATGGGTAATAGGTAATAGGGGGAGCAGGTCACAATAGCCGAATATTTTTACTTTTTCTATAGCCCCCTCATGGGTAATTGCTTGCTAATCATGGTAAATAGTTGATCTGTTCTGCAACTAATACCTGCTCCGAGCCAGCATTTTTGTGGTTTTGTCAAGTAGTTCATTTGTTCTACAAATTTGACCTGTTCCCGATGCATCCGATGACAATAGCGATGCTTCAAAAAGTAGTATATAAGTTACTGAATTCTGTTGGGAAGCGATTGACCTTGGCTTTTAGGCCACGCTACGGGAATGGTCACGCTACGCTCCGGAAGCGATGCTCGGTACGAGCCGCTACGCGAACGCATTCTCGGTCACTTCCGGTACATGGAAAAACAGACTTGAGCAGTTACATCGAAGCGATCAGGCAAGCATACCCATTCTCAGCCAGGGTAAACCCCTCGAAATTTGTCTCAAAAGTTACAGCTAAAAGGGAAACCGCCGTAAAAAGATTTGGTCGATTTTTAGAAAGGGGTTTTGACAACCGGATTTGGGCTCATATAGTAAATAGGTTAGTTTTCAGTATAATTTATAACATACTTTTGTAACATTTACTGATGTTAGGCTGTCATATCCTGCATGTTTGGCTCTACTACCTATACGACATTGAGTTTGAACAAGAATCTAGGAATTTTACATGAGGTTTTACATGAGGTTTTACATGAGGTTTATGAGGTTTTACATGAGGTTTATGAGGTTTATGAGGTTTTACATGAGGTTTTACATGAGGTTTATGAGGTTTTACATGAGGTTTTACATGAGGTTTAGATGAGGTTTTACATGAGGTTTATGAGGTTTATGAGGTTTATGAGGTTTTACATGAGGTTTTACATGAGGTTTTACATGAGGTTTAGATGAGGTTTTATATGAGGTTTATAATTTGACAAACACTTTGAATTAGCTTTACTATATTCAAGAAAGTAAAATTTCCTTGATTTAATACAATTAGGAGTTGTGAAACAGATGAAAAAAACTCATGGCCTAGCATCTCTAGTACGTACTAAAAAATCAGTTATCAGCTATCAGCGTGTTGCGTATCAGCTTATGGGCACGCTACACCGAACAGCTTTTGAATAAAACAAGAGGTAAGCATTAGTTTAATAGTCAGTTACCAAGCATTACTGCGGTCATCAATTCGGTCATGAAGGTATTATGGAAAATAGCAAAATAACCACAAACCAACTGTCTTTACCTAAAGGCGGTGGAGCGATTCAGGGCATTGGCGAAACCTTTCAGGCTAATGAATTTACGGGCACGGCTGGCCTATCTATTCCGATTCCGACAACTCCTTGCCGGGGTTTTGAACCGCAGTTGAGTGTTCAGTATAGTTCTGGTTCGGGAAACGGAACCTTTGGTTTGGGGTTTGCTCTGGCTATTCCGAATATTGCGCGCAAAACCTCCAAGGTGGTTCCTAAATACGATGAAACGGATATCTTTCTGATTTCCAATGCTGAAGATTTAGTGCCGATTGCTGGAAAAGAACGCACTGAAACTATTGATACAATCAACTATACAGTTATTCCATATCGTCCCCGAGTTGAAGGATTGTTTGCCAAAATAGAACGCTGGATTAACCAGGAGACGGGGGATTTCTATTGGCAGACCGTAAGTACAGATAATGTCACCAGTATTTTTGGCAAAACAGAAGAGGGGAGAATCTATGATCCAGAGCATCCTAGCCACGTTTTTCAATGGCTGTTAGAAGAAACCTTTGATGCCAAGGGAAATTATACTGTTTATCAATACAAATCAGAAAATACTGATAATGTTCCTGATGCTATTTATGAGGCAAATCGGACGCAAACGGCTAATAAATACATAGAAAAAATTAAATATGGCAACGATTCTCCCCTAGTTGAGGGTGACGATGTTGGAGAAGTAAACTGGCATTTTGAAGTGGTCTTTGACTACGGCGAGTACGATATTAGCCCAACTAACGTAACGCCGTATACTCCAGTTGGTCAGTGGCAAAATCGCGAAGATCCCTTTTCGACCTATGATGCTGGTTTTGAAATTCGCACCCACAGGTTATGTCGAAACATCTTGATGTTTCATCGTTTTGAAAAAGAATTTGATAGCAATCCTATTCTTGTCCATGCCACCCGCTTTCAATATCCACTATCGCCGGTGGTGACTCTGCTCAAGAAAGTCGAGTCAATTGGGTATCGCTATGAGCAAGGGGAGTATAAAACCAAACGTTTACCGACCGTAGACTTTGACTATACGGCTTTTGCCCCTCAACAACAGAACTTTGAGGGGCTCCTACAAGAAAACGGTCAGGATTTACCAGGTCTGAACCTACCCCCAGACTATATGTCAATCGACCTCTACGGGGAAGGGATTCCGGGAGTGCTCTATAGCGACGGCAATACTACACTTTATTGGGAATCACAAGGAAGTGGGAATGGTGAAACAGGGGGAGTAAACTATGGGCCACCGAAACAACTACAGAATTTCCCCATTGAACGCCATGTGCAAGATGGTAACCAGATGTTAATGGATATCGCCGGTAATGGACGCATGGCTTTGGTGGTTAGCACATCAGGAGCTAGGGGTTATTATCAGTACGATCCTGATGGTGATACTTGGCAGAACTTTCAGCCTTTTGCCGGATTTCCCACGGACTTCCAGAATCCAGACAACCAAATGGTGGATGTGACTGGGGATGGATTGATGGATATCCTGTTGGTAGAAAGCGATCGCTTACGGGTTTATCCGTCCGAAGGGGAAAAAGGCTTTGCTATGCCCCTAATCCGGCCACAGGAGAATGATGTACCCACCCTCAAACAGGGTGCTGTAGAAGAAGCACTGCAGTTTGCCGACATCTTTGGCACTGGCAAACAGCACCTGGTGCGAATTACCGATGGTGCGCTGGAATGTTGGCCAAATCTAGGCTATGGGCGATTTGGTAAGAAGATTCAGTTGGAAAATGCCCCACGCTTTGAGGGCAGAATGGATGCTTCCCGGCTGTTTTTAGTGGATATTGACGGTTCCGGAACCGCAGATATAGCTTATGTGAGTAGCGATCGCATCGAGATTTGGTTCAACCAAAGTGGTAATTCCTTTAGCGAACCCCTAACGGTTTATTTACCGAGTCCCTGGGATAGCTTAAATCAAATTAACTTTGCTGATGTTTTAGGCAACGGGACGACTTGTTTAGTCTTTAGCCAAAACCATATCCAGCCCCGCCATTGGTATTACGACTTTTGCGCCAAACAAAAGCCTTATCTGTTGAACCAGGTTAAGAATAACTTGGGAGCTGAATCAAACATTACTTACGCTAGTTCTACTAAGTATTACCTCCAAGACAAGGGTCAGGGAACCCCTTGGGTAACCAAGCTACCATTTCCGGTTCAGGTGGTAGAAAAGGTAGAAACTATTGATTTGATTTCTAATACAAAGCTGGTCAGTTCCTATAGCTACCATCACGGCTATTATGACCGGATAGATCGAGTGTTTCGTGGCTTTGGCAGAGTCGAAAGACAAGATGCAGAAATTTTGAATGCTGAGGAGCGACAGTCGCCTTTTTACGTTCCGCCCATATTGACGAAAACTTGGTATCACACCGGCGCGTGGCAGCAAGACGCTTCTTTGTTTGAGCAGTACGAACAAGAATATTTTCAGGGGGATACTCACGCTGCTCAATTACCATTACCTACGTTGGATTGGGGAAGAATAAAACCGAGTGCTGAAGAAGTTCGGCAAGCCCATGTAGCTTTAAAAGGAACAGTTTTGCACTCGGAAGTTTACGGACTTGACGATTCAGAAGTAGCCCAAAATCCTTATAGCGTTAGTGAAACTAGTTATAACGTCAAGCTGTTACAACCTCAAGGGGACAATAAATACGCGGTCTTTTACGTTTGGGAACGGGAAAGTCTAGCTTACGATTACGAACGGAATCCAGAAGACCCCCGTATTGCTCATAATTTTACCCTCGAAATTGACGACTATGGTCATGTGTTGCGGGAATGTGGGATTACTTACGGAAGGCGAGAGGGAACTCCAGGGGCACTTCCTGAACAAACTAGTTTAAAAGCAACTTATACAGAAAATCGTTTTATTAATCTTGCGGAAAACAACGACGTTTGGTTGTTAGGGGTTCCCGCAGAAAGTAAAAATTCCGAACTGCTCAATATTTCCTTACCGTCAGAACAAGACTACTTTGATGTTGAGACAATCTCCAACAGAATAGACAACTTAACGGCACCCGATGATTATAACTTGCTGGCTTGGGAGCAACATTTCTATTGGGATGAAGCCCTCAGAACTGTTTTACCTTTAGGGGAAGTTAGCCCTCAGATGTTACTGGCGTTCAGCAAAGGGGCTGTGGTTTCCCAGGAAGGAATCGAGTTGGCCTTTTCAGGAGTATTGGAAGGAGCCGAGTTAGAAGATTATTTGGCTAACCAAGGGAAATACGATTTTGAGAGTGGCTATTGGTGGGACCCGGGATTAAGGCAATCTTATCTGGATAGTGGACGCTTTTACTTACCCACCGAGACTACCGATGCCTATGGGAATGTCACTGGAATTGAATATGATGACTACTATCTGTTGGTAAAGAAAGTAACAGATGCCATCGGTAACGAAACAACAGTTGAAGCCATAGATTACCAAGTCTTGCAACCCCAGAAAATTAGGGATATTAACGATAATACTTCCGAAGTAATATATGATGCTCTGGGGATGGTAGTTTTAGCCTCCTACTACGGCACAGAAAACGGTGACCGAGTTGGTTTTGCTGAGTTGAGCGCCCCCACTTCAGAAGAATTCGATATGGAAGAAGCGATCGCTAATCCTCAAACTTACTTGCAAGGTGCTGCCAGTTATTTCCATTACGATGTATTAACTTGGGAAAATGATGGTATTCCTGTTCACGCCGTAAATTTAGTAGCTGAAGATTACCCAATCGACGCGCGAGTGCAAACTCACATCAGCTACAGCGATGGGTTTGGGCGGGAAGTACAAACCAAGATCAGGGTTGAACCAGGAATAGCCTTTTCTTCTGTCAACTATACCAGTGTAGAAGAAATAGACACTGACAATCGCTGGTTGAGTTCTGGAGCAGTAGTTTACAACAACAAGGGCAACCCCGTCCAGGAGTACGAACCCTACTACATCGACACCCACGAGTATGTAGACAATCCGACCCTGAACCAATTTGGGGTATCCTCTGTGCTGCACTATGATCCCTTGCAACGAGTTGTTCGAGTCGATACCCCCAAAGGCTTTTTTACCAAAGTTGAGTTTACCCCTTGGCAAGAGAAGCACTATGACGAAAACGACACCATTGAAGAGTCAAGTTACTACCAAGAGAATATTGACACCCTTGATTCCAACTCGCCAGAATACCAAGCGTTAGTCAAAGCGGCTCAATTTTACAACACGCCCGATATTAAGATTTTGGACAATTTGGGACGAATCATACGAGATATTAAGCAACTCGTCAGTAAAAATGAATCCACCGTTCAAGATTTAGTGACCCATTACGAGCTGGATATTGTGGGCAATCAACTTTCCAGTGCCGATCCCCGCTTGGCAGAGCAGGGCTACAATAACTTCTCTACCATTTATGACCTGACCCAAACCCCCCTGAAAACGCTTAGTGCCGATGGCGGAACTCAATGGACATTGCAAAACGTGATGGGAAATCCCATCTATGTCCGGGATTCACGGGGCTTGGTGGTGACCACAGAGTATGATGTGTTGCATCGTCCAACCCAAGTGCTAGTGCAGGGAGGAGATGGGGGAACTATCCTAGATCAAGTGGTGGAGCGTACAGTTTACGGTGAAGATGAAACCATTACCAATCCTCAAGACTACAACCTACGGGGCCAAGTCTATCAACACTACGACTCAGCCGGATTGGTGCAAGTGGGGTCTTACAGCATCACTGGACAATCACTCAGCAGCCAGCGTCAATTGCGTCAGGACTATCAGAACGAAGCCGACTGGAGTGAGATTAATCTGGACTTGCTTGAAGACACCATTTACACCACATCCGCTGGTTATGATGCCCTGGGGCGGGTGATTGAAGAAACCGATGCCGATGGGAATGTCCACTCTCCGAGTTATGACCTGTCCGGGCTGCTGGCTCACCTGGAGGTCACACATGCACAAGACGATGTAGCGACCATTTATGTGGAGAATATCGACTACAGCCCTAAAGGACAGCGCACCCAAATTGTTTATGGTAATGGGGTAACCACTGATTATGAGTACGAACCCACTACCTTCCGACTGACCCGAATTTTGACCCAGCGGGGAGCTACCTTAGCAGCAGCAGAACAACCAGCGCGAGCGGAAAGGCAGGCTGCCCCTCATTGGTTGTGTCGGTTACTGCCACAGTTTTTGCGCCAGGCTTTGGGGCGGATGTGGCCTTGGGGTCAGCCCAAGTTCAACGACAGGAATTTGCGCTCTGGTGATGTGGCTAAGTTACAAGACCTGAACTATACCTACGATGCCGTGGGCAATATCACCCAAATTGCCGATAACGCTTGGGACACAGTCTTTAACAATAACCAGCAAGTCGATCCCGTGTCTAAGTACACCTACGATTCCCTGTATCGTTTAATCGAAGCCACGGGCAGGGAACATCCGGCTTTATCTGGACAGCAGGAGCAGCATAGTGATATTCCGGAAGTAGGATTTGTACAGTTACCGAATTTGAACAATGGCGAAGCAGTGGAAAACTACATCCGTCAATACACTTACGACAACAGTGGTAATTTATACCAGATAACCCACCAAGGCGCAACCCCTCACACTCGTAATTTAACGGTTTCGGAAACTTCCAACCGGGCAGTAGATAGGGAGTTGTTGAACGGAAGCACAGATATTGATCTATTTTTCGATGCTAATGGCAACCAAATTCAAATGTCGGGTTTGCCACAAGTGCAGTGGAACTATCGTGATAATATTGCCAATGTGACGATTATTGACCGAGACGATAATAATAACGATGCCGAATATTATGTCTACGACAGTAGTGGTACTCGGGTGCGTAAGGTTACCGAACGCTATGGCTCTGGAGGTAATATGACCCACATTGAGGAAGTGATTTATCTCGGTGTGGTGGAAATTCGGCTTTCTCGACAGGGAGAAACTGTTACGGAGGAACGCCGTTGTTTGCGGGTGATGGATGATACCACTTGTGTTGCCGTTCGCAACCAGTGGACGATGGGGGCACCGCCTACGGGAGTGAGCAATCCCCAAGTGCGCTACCAACTCGACAACCATTTAGGTTCGGCTGCGATGGAGGTGGATGATGGGGGGCAACTTATCAGTTATGAGGAGTATTTCCCTTATGGGGGAACGGCATTTGTGGCCGGGTCAAATTTAGCTGAGGTCAAGTTAAAGCACTACCGCTATTCGGGTAAGGAACGGGATGGGAGTACGGGCTTGTATTACTATGGTGCGCGCTATTATGCCCCTTGGTTAGGTCGGTGGATGAGTTGCGATCCGGCTGGTACTGTTGATGGGTTGAATTTGTATGAGTTTGTATCGGGAAATCCGATACGATATTCTGATAATTTAGGTATGGTTAAGGGTTTGAAAGGTGCATTTAAAAGTGGGCACAAAAGTGATGATCGAGAAAGATTACTTCCTGAAGGCGGTCAACGCGAATACTTGCTAAAAGAAGCGATGACATCCCATCAAAATGTATTAGAAGCCAGCCAAGCAATAGATGCAGCGAAGACAGCCCATGGTATAGGTCGTAAGAAAGCTGTTGCTTACAGTACAGGAAAAGTAGCAGGCGATGCCGTAAAAACCACTGCGCATGTAGGAACTAAAGTGGTAACTGGAGGTGTACCTGGAGCATCTACGGTAGCTAATCTTCCTATAGATGCAGCAATAGATGCTGTCATTCCTAACGATTCAGGTCAGCCTTTACCTCCTCTAGAGGATTTGAAGAAAAAACAAGCATCAGCAGCAAAAAAGAACATTAAAGAAAAGGGAGCAGTTCAAGCCGCGAGCACAGTGGGAATGGCAGGACTTGATGAAGTGCTTCCTGTGAGTCCCGGAGACTTAGTGCAAATAGGAATCGATGCCCAAAAGCTTAAGAAGACCATAAAGGAATCCGATGGACGTACTGCTGCTTTAGCTGCTTCTGCCAACAATATTGATGACTATCTGGATTACATATCAGAGGAAAGCAAAAATTCAGAAGAACACTACAGACACTTGGAGGCAACTTTTGGAAAACCGACTAAGAAAGATAAGTTGAAAGGGGTGCCCAAAGCCGGTTCATCTCAGACGAGAGTGTCTCGATTTACTCCATCACTTTCAACTGCAGGCAATACCTATAAACTAGCAACAGCTGACGATAAAAAAGTACAAAAACAAGGTAAAAAATCCTTGCATCAAGCATCAAAGCTGCAAACCAAACAAGGACAATGGCAGACCAAGAAGGTTAGCAAAGGTAAGATGCCACTTTTACACGATTACGATTAACTAAAGCAAAGATTTTCAGCTGCATTATAACCCCTCAAAATCAATACAGAACAAAATCATCAAGGTAAACTATGTCAGACTTAACTGCAATTAAAAACAACGAAACCCTCAAGCCATTTTTCGATCGCCACCCCGAATTTGACCTCAAAACCTTCAACTTTTTCGATCGAGATGCGGTTACAGCATTAAATTGGGAAGGTTTGGAGCAAGAGCCAATAAGCCATCGCCTCAAAGGCTACCAGCGACTCTTACGATTGGGGGTAGAACCAGAAAATGCCGTTCAACTCTGTGCAAGCGAGCAGAAATTAGACTCAGCATTAGCCATTGCTTCCCGGTCGCAAACTAATTTTATTCAAGCCTCCAACCTCGACCCAGAAACTGCTCGCTCCATTCACCGCAACGCCACTCAAAAAACTAAGGGCTTGCTGGTTTTATTGGCTAACGTGATTCAATTTAGTTCGCCACGTGAAGCCACAACGTTGTTTAACAACACAGCGGAATTAGAAACCAGCTTGCAAACCCTACCAAGCTATCAAGAACTATTTGGCAGTCTCGACTATTTGCAGTGCGAACATTGTCAATCTATTTTCAGTCCGGGTGCTTATTTAGTCGATCTATTGCGGATTGTTGATGAATATATCACCCAAATTCCAGAAAATACTATTCCCACAGGATTGAGTCTAAATGAGCGTCGCCCCGATTTACAAGATATTCCACTGACCTGTGACAATACTAACGATACGATTCCCTACGTTCAAATTGTCAGCGAAGTTTTGGAGGCAAGACTTCAAGAGGACTCAGACCTAAGCGGAGAACCCTATAAGGATCTGGCGCAAGCTAACTATCCCCAGAGTTTGCCCTTCAATGCCTACCTCGAACAAAATCGCATCTATCTCAATTATCTAAATCTTACATCTGCAGAAATTTACCCAGTCTTTCACCCCCAAACTCCTCGAGACAGTGTTTGGGCACGAGAATACATCAGCTTTTCTCCAGAAGCATATCAATTAATTATCACATCCAATATCACTGAGGAGAGTATCGCAGAGCGATATGGGGTTAGCGGGGCTCCCGGAGCTAATTTCTGGGGATTAACGGATAAAGACACTTTTCTCCAACAAACCCAGCTCTCCGTACAGGACTTAGACTCCCTATTATATCAGAATTTGTCTCAAGATGAGATTGATGCTAGTGTAGCTGCTCAATTTTATATTAATAAAGACTTAAGCGGTTCATATCTCAATCTGAGTAATACCGGTGACATTGAAAATCTTGGTTTCGGTCCACTCGATTGCGTCGATCGCTTCTTGCGCCTTGCCCATAAACTCGGTTGGTCATTTGATGACTTGGACTGGGCGATCGCTTCTATTGAAGCTGGTGATATTGACGAAAATGCAACCCAAAACATTGCCAAAATCAAGGAACTACAAGCTTGGACTGCATTGCCCCTAGATGTGCTATGTAGTTTTTGGTACGACATGAAAACCATCGGGAAAGGGGATAAACCCGAGCGACCTCAAGACTTGTTCGATCGCATCTTTAACAATCCCTTCACGGTTCAAGGACAAGAGCCCTTCGATCCAAACTCATCTACTTCTTGGGATATTAGTGATAGTGTTTTAACCAACCGTCTGATTGCTGCTTTACAACTGAGTAATGATCAACTGATCAAAATAGCCAAGGGAATTTGGGGTGATACATCACCTATTAACTTGAATCTTGCCAATTTATCAAGACTGTTTCGGACATCTCAAATGCTGAAGCTCGTCAAATTAACAGTTGATGAGTACCAGCTACTATTACAGATTCTTGGTAAATCCTTCCAAAATCTTGACACGATTGCGATCGATGAACTCTATGAAATCCTAGAGTTTTCCCAGTGGCTAAAAGCATCCGGTTTCAATGTCTACGAACTCGACTACATTCTTACTGGCACTGAATACACCGATGTGGATATCTTTTTGCGCGAAGAAGATATGCAAGCGTCGATGGAGTCTCTATGGCAAAAAGTTCAATTACCGCCCGAGCGCAACGAGCTACATCTTCCGGCAAAAAAGCAACAACTAGACAATAAGCTAAATCAAGAGATAGCCGACCATTTTGGGATGGATCCAAATTTGTTTGCGATTTTAGCCCCACTGGGTGCAGAGTCCGTTGGATCCGACGACTATATCGCACTTTTGCTAACACCAGTGACTATCCCCGGGACGGAATGGGATAAGATTGTTGGCTGCTTAAAGTACATCTCAAGGATGGATTTGCTGGTTGATAAGTTAGATTTAACAGTAATAGAACTTGAAAAAATCCAGGCAGATCCCGCAGCCTATAATATCAGTTCCCTGACTGCCCCCTCCATTGAAGATGTCCAGAGTTTATACCGATTTAAAAAAGAATTTTTGAATTCTTTCAATCAACCAGAAGACAATTTACTGAAATATTTAGCAAACCCTACTGTTGCAGCCCTAGCAGAATTAACAGGCTGGGAATTAGACCAAATCAACGCTGCCATTACCTATCTCAATGACGGTCAACTCGAACAGTCAGTGGCAGGCATACTCAAACTCAAAAAGTGTTTCGATCTTTGTGTTATCTTAGGTTGCACTATTGACTTTTTGTGCGAATTCTGCAAATTGCTAACAGATGGAACAGTCGCTAACAACTGGAATGATGGCACAGGTCTTACTTATCAGAATATTGCTCAATCCATTACCAACTTTGTGAAAGCAAAGTACGATAACAGCCAATGGGCAGATATTTATGGCCAGCTCAATGGAGAATGGCAAGAGAGTAAGTGCAAAGTCTTGACAGATTTTGCTGTATGGAAGTTGGAGATGGAAGACTCACGCCAACTCTCGGAATATATACTCTTGGATGTGGAAACGACCAGTTGCTCCTGTAATTCTTACATTCAGCTCGCCACGCTATCGGTACAGACTTATTTGCAGCGTTGTCGTATGGGCATAGAGCAAGGAGTAACCCAGGTCGATATTTCGCCAACATGGTGGGATTGGTTAATGAACTATCGCAATTGGGAAGTTAACCGCAAGGTGTTTCTCTATCCCGAAAACTACATTGACCCCAACCTGCGCCCAGATGTTTCACCGCTCTTCAAGGAACTGCAAGATCAGTTATTACAATCAGACGTGACAGCAGCAGCAGTAGAAGAGGCTTATACTAATTATTTTGATGCCCTGTACGAACTCTCAAAACTGCAAATTATTGATGGTTGTTATTACCCAGTTAAAAGCCCGAAGAGCGAAGAACCGATCCAAACATTATTTTTGGTGGCGAAAACAGTTACCGACCCCCCGACGTTTTATTACCGATCTTGCGAGCAAGCAACCGTAAACAAGCCAGTGTGGGGTTACTGGCAAGAAATTGAGTTACAGATTGACTCGGACTACGTTGCACCGATCTATGCCTTTGATCGTCTATTCATTTTCTGGGTGGAGCTCCAAGAGACTGATGGTAGAACGGAAGAATTGGCAGAGAATGGTGAAACGGGACAATTGACAAAGAAAAGAGTTGTTAAGTATTCATTTTTAAATAGCAATCAGAAATGGGTTGCAGCACAAACCCTTGTTGAAAATGCAACTAATTCTGATGACGAATCGGGAGATATTCCAGATACTTTTTACGATCAAGTTTACCCTCTAGTGGATTTTATCTCCGAAAAACCTGACGTTCAACTTATAAATGTTTGGTTCGGAGGACTTTCTGGTACGCCAGTTAGTGAATTTAATACAAATTTAGATACTTTAATCGCAGGTTTAGAGCCTCTGGCTAAAATTGCTAGCGATTTGTTGCCAGTGTTAGGATTTGAACCGCAAAATTTAAGCGAAGCACGCAGTAATTTAGCCGCAGCTACAGTGAGCAATCTAGCAATTTTTGCTGGAGGAGAAAAAGATAAAAGTAGCAGATCTTCCTCAAAAATTGTAGATGTTTTTCAATATCAAGCAGATGGTTCTTTAATCAAGCTGGATAGCAACGGGCTAGAACTTTCTCAAGAGCGCACCAATTTGGCTGGTGCAACAGTAGGAAATTTGGTTATCTTTGCTGGCGGTTACAATTACCAGAATAATCTTTACAGCGACAATGTAGATGTTTTTCGCGACGATGATGGAACGTTAACTGAAGTAACGGGTCACGGATTAACACTTTCTGAGCCTCGTAGCTATTTGGTTGCAGCAACAGTAGGAAATCTAGTTATCTTTGCTGGTGGTCAAAACGATAGGGGATTAGCATCCACCACTATTGATATTTTTCGCTATGATGATGGGACTGAGACTTTAACTCCGGTAACGGGTCACGGATTAACACTTTCTGAGCCTCGTAAATATTTTGCGGGTGCAACAGTAGGAAATCTAGTCATCTTTGCTGGGAGTTCATCCTCTGACGCTGTCGATGTTTTTCGCGACGATGATGGAACGTTAACTGAAGTAACGGGTCACGGATTAACACTTTCTCAGGCTCGTAGCTTTTTGGCGGCGGCAACAGTAGGAAATCTAGCCATCTTTGCTGGCGGTGTAGATTCTCAAGTTGTCGATGTTTTTCGCGACGATGATGGAACGTTAACTGAAGTAACGGGTCACGGATTAACACTTTCCGAGAGTCGGCAATCTTTGGCTGGTGCGACAGTGGGGAATCTAGTCGTCTTTGCGGGAGGTAAAAGTCCTGGTGCTTACTATAACGCTATAGATGTTTTTCAATATCAAAATCTCGATGGTGGCACGTTAATTGATGTATCGAATCCCGGATTAAAACTTTCTCAGACTCGTAGTAATTTGGCTGCCACAGCAGTCGGAAATGTAATCCTCTTGGCAGGAGGTAACGATCTCGAAAGGACTACAGTAGGAAAATACTATGACATCGTGGACATTTTTAATCTCTTACGTCCAGAGATTAACCCGCTACCGGATTTAGACCTCTCTGTGAATACCACCGTTAGTCCCATTAAAAGTGAATCTGCAGGATTTGTGCTTCAAGATCGTAGTAAAGCCACAGCCTTTTATGACCTTGACGGACATGACAATGACATCAGCAAGCGCCTGACCACTGACTTGATTCAGCAGTTGAGTCAGAAACTGTTTGCCAAGGGGTTTGATGGTTTACTTTCCCTAGAATCTCAACAGCTCAATGAACCCGATTTTCCTTTGATTCCTAGTAGCCCCCTTGACTTCGATGGTGCTTACGGTCCATATTTTTGGGAAATCTTCTTCCATATTCCCTTCCTGATTGCTTCCACCTTAAATACCCACCAGTCCTACGATAGCGCCCGCCTCTGGTATCAATATATTTTCAACCCCACTATTTCCGGCCAGACAACAGATTCAGATCGCTACTGGCGCTTCCTGCCTTTCCGAGGACAAAACCTAGAGACACTCGAAGATATTTTAACCAACGAAGCAACTATCCAAGCCTATCAAGAAAACCCCTACGACCCCCATGCAATCGCCCGTATGCGTATTGGTGCATACCAAAAAGCTGTGGTGATGAAATACATCGACAACTTGATCGACTGGGCCGACGCGCTCTTTATCCAAGATAACTGGGAAGCCATCAACCAAGCCACTACCCTCTATCTCCTCGCCTATGACCTCCTAGGACCGAAACCCAAAAACCTTGGTAAACCACCTACTCCACCACCGATAACTTTCGCGGAGATCCAAGCAGGAGCAGGTGGGACAATCCCCGAATTCCTGATAGATCTTGAAAATTACCCCCAATATGCAGATTTTCTAGAAGAGTTTAACGAGTATGTCAGCCAGTTTGACGACATGCCCTTCAATGTCCTTGATGCTTACTTCTGTGTGAGTGAAAACGCTGAATTTGCTCAATATTGGGATCGCATTGAAGACCGCCTTTACAAAATCCGCCACTGCCAAAACATCCAAGGCATCGAGCGACAACTTGCCCTGTTCTCTCCCGTCATCGACCCGATGCAAATGGTGAGTCAAACTGCTTCCGGTGACAGTAGTCTAACCTTGTTCACTGCTGATACCGTTCCCCACTACCGTTTCTCTTACTTGCTCGATCGCGCCAAGGGCATGACCAACACGGTTATTCAACTCGGCTCTACCTTACTCGCCACCCTAGAGAAAAAAGACGCAGAAGCACTGGCCTTGCTGCAAGCAAGTCAACAGCCAATTTTACTACAATTAATTACTAAAACCAAAGAAAAACAAATTGAAGATGCTCGCGCTACCCTTGATGCCCTAGAAAAAAGCTTAGGAGCGGCGCAATACCGCCTTCAGTACTACCAAAACCTCCTGGCCAGCGGCTTGAGTTCCGGGGAAACCGCCACTATTGATTTGATGACTCGCTCCATAATCTCGTACACTTTATCAAAAGCCCTGGAAGGGACGGCCATTGCCGCTTACTTATTGCCCAGTATCTTTGGAACCTCTAATGGGGGTATGAATTTCGGTGAGGCCACGAATACAAGTGCCGTCATTGCACAAACTTCCGCTGAGATCAGAAATCAACAATCTACCCTGGCTTCTACTAACGCTCAATTCCAGCGCCGTGCTCAAGACTGGGAATTCCAGGAACAGATGGCCGAATGGGACACCGAGCAAATTGCCATGGAAATCGAAGCAGCAAGCATCCGGGTTGAAGCCGCCCAAGCCGATCTCGACGCCCATAACAAAAGTGTCGAACAGTCTCTTGAAATCGAACAGTTCCTTCAAGACAAGTTCACCAACCAACAATTGTATCAATGGATGTTGGGTCAGTTGTCCAATCTGTATTTCCAAACCTACAAACTTGCTTTGGAAATGGCCGCCGCCGTCCAAAAAGCCTATCAATACGAACTGAACACCAACAAGACTTTTATCCAGCCCACCTATTGGAATAGCAACAAACAAGGACTCCTGGCTGGAGAAAGTTTGATGTTGAGTCTCGACCAACTGGAAAAAGCTTACTTTGATGGTAACAAGCGAACTCTAGAAATCGAAAAAATCATTTCCCTGCGCCAACTCGATCCCTATGCTTTTATGGAGCTTAAAACTAACGGCAGTTGCATTCTTAACTTTGACGAGAAACTCTTTGCTCTGGACTTTCCCAGCCACTACTGTCGCCAAATCAAAACCATATCCGTGTCAATTCCTGCAGTGGTCGGGCCTTACCAAAATATCAACGCTACACTGACGCAAACCAGCAGTAAAGTGCTGATGGAACCCGATCCTGATGGAGTGAGTTGGTTGCTAACTCCACAGGGTAACCCTCCGAATTCGATCCGCCAAAATTGGCGACAAGATCAACAAATTGCTATTTCCAGGGGAGCCAACGATAATGGTCTTTTTGTCTTAAACTTCCAAGACGAACGCTACCTTCCCTTTGAAGGCACAGGGGCAATTTCTCATTGGACACTCGAGATGCCCAAAGCTACCAATCCAATTGACTTTGAAACCATCACCGATGTAATTATAACCCTTAGCTATACGGCTCTTAATGGAGACAAAGAGGAGGGATTTACCGAAGCTGTAACTAGTGCTATCCAGAAATTTACTGGCTCCCTAACTCTAAACCTCCGACAGCAGTTGCTCCAAAACTCAGATCCAAATTCTCTCTCCTTCCTGGTCTCACCTCAACTGTTCCGTGGTAATTTAGCCAACTATACTATCACTAAAGTATACCTGCGGATATTCGAGGCTGATGATTCTACTCTAATTTTTCCCTATTCTCTAAACTTGACTGTTCCCGAAGAAAGTCCGATCCCACTGGCGCTTGAGGAAAACCAGGATATTATTTCGGCAACATCTGATTTAACCATAGACTATGATCTTTCGGCACAAACTTGGTCTCTGGAAGACTCCAATTCACGTGGATTCTTCGATCTGCAAAACCTCAGTGATATTGTGCTGGTAGTGGAATACGAGGGCGGAATCACTTGGCCGCAATCCGGCGGCGATTAATCAAGGAATAAATAGGAGTAGAGTGGGCATCCTGCCCGCCCGAAAATAAGGAGGAAACTGGCAAGATGCCAGTTCTACACAAGATGCCAGTTCCACCAAGATGCCCATTCCACAGGTGCGACCCAAGGCCGCGAGGGATTGCTCGCGCCCTAGGAGGCGCGCACCTAAGAACTCTTAAAATCATTCCATTATTAAGCAACGCCGGGCATCCTGCCCGCCCGAAAATAAGGAGGAAACTGGCAAGATGCCAGTTCTACACAAGATGCCAGTTCCACATCGGAAAAGCCATCAGCCATCAGCCTTTGGCCAAGGGCAAATCCTCAGACTTTCAATTCTGATTAATCTGGAACTATTAAATGCTCCCGTTACCGTAGCGTAGCCATAGGCCAAAAACCTTGATGTTCAGCTGACAGCTGAAGGCTAAATAATTACCTAAATACTTACATTGTAGTAAATGTCTCTACAAGGAATTTTATTCCCTATTTTTTTGTAGTTTTTTACTACATTTTCTAGTACTTTACTACAAAAAATATCGGAGCAATCAAATTCAAAAAAAATATAAATAAAATAAAAAACACCTTGCTTTTTTTTAAAATTTGCTCTATAGTTTAAATATAGAGTTGAAAATCACAAAAAACCTATGAACTTGGTAAAATCTTGTCTGAAATTAATCGGAACAATTGTTCTTGTCTGTGTACTTTCTCTGACCTTATCTCAGTCAAAAGCCTTTGCTTTCCAAGAGTATCAATTTGCAAACAATTCAACTCCCATACTTCTGGCTCAGGCCGCGAGAACTCTTGTACTGGAAGGTTCCGTTGACATTGTTGACGATGAAATATTTGGCGATGAAGAGTGTCGCAATGTCCCTGCTAATGGCAACATTTCTCTAGCAGAAGGCGAATCCGGAAACCTGATTGATTTTAAATCATGTTGTGGAAATGAAGTTCGTGCCGAACTCTATTTGGATGCTTTAAATAGTTTTGGCAACTTTGAGGTTGATGGTTATGCACGTCTATATGAAGGGACGAGTTGTGACACCGACGATCTAGAAGATAATCAAGGAGTCCGTGAGATTGTTACGCCGAACCAAACCCTTCCTCTAGACATTCATTTAGTAAATGGAGGTGCCGGTGGTGGCGATACCGCTGACTTTGAGTTGATATTCACCAATAACCAATAAATAGTTAGACGTAATACCGAATTCGGTTATCATCGACCTTAGTTTAGCGGAATAGGGCTCTGCCACCCCTAGGCAATCCCCTGAAATTTGGCAGGGACATTATCAGAAGTGTTGAAGGTTTGAAATCTTCAACACTTCTGGTTTTCATGATAGGGGTTTGCCAGTTTATTGAGTACATATTTATGGTTTTTTAGGGAACAGGGAAAAAATATTGTGTACTTGATTAGGCTATAAACTGCTATACAATCCCTATTACCTATTCCATTTTTTTTTAACTATATCCCATTCCCTTAACGTACAATTTCTTTCAATTACCCCTCAAAAAAAAGATTATCAAAACCCTTGACACTTAACAATATAATCGTTATGATTATATTATAAACTTCAAAACCAATTTTGAACTATGCCTGACAACTTTCGCCCGAATCAAGAAAACCATCCTGAAGAGATCACTCCTAGTAATACTCCTCAGGAACCTTCCCAAAAAAAATACCCCGTTCAGCATATTCTGAAGGGCTCCCGCCGGGCAATAAGCAACACCATGTATACCCTTTCTGCACTGCGTTATGCCCAAATTTACGACTGGAGCCCCCTTCAGCCCACTGAAATTCCTGGGGAATTCATCACGACGATGACGAAGTACATAATTCTAGATTAGACTAACTATTAGGGGGGGTCCCCCCCCTAGCCCAAGAATCAAATCTGTTCCCGTAGGGTGACCTTTGGTCAATCAGATTGGATTATTTCTGGGTTGGTGTACAAAGTTCAGGCATAGTAAAATTTCCTAGCCGTGGAAGGTATTTCTGCGGCTACTTTTTTTTAGTTGAAGGTTAGAAGGTTAGAAGGTTAGAAGGTTGAAGGTTGGGATGTTGAAGGTTGGGATGTTGAAGGTTGGGATGTTGAAGGTTGGGATGTTGAAGGTTGGGATGTTGAAGGTTAGAAGGTTGAAGGTTGAAGGCAGAATGTAGAATGTAGAATGTAGAATGTAGAAGAATGTAGAAGAATGTAGAAGGCAGAAGGTAGAATTCTTAATTCTTAATTCTTAATTCTTAATTCTTAAATGTTGAAGGTTATGATGCACCCCCAAGGGCAGAGTAAATCAGCGACTTTAGAACTGCTATAATAACAAAAATAGTAAATAAAAAAAATGGAAAAACTGACGGTTACTGCTGCCCAAAAAGAGTTAATTAACCTAGTTGAATCAGTTACAGAAGAAAACAAAGTTTATGAAATAGAGATTTCTAATGGATCTGCTGTTTTAATTTCTCGAAAAAACTATGAAAGCTTACAAGAAACCTTAGAATTACTTTCAATACCTGGAATGAGGGAAAGCCTACAAAGATCCCTTGAACAAATAAACAGTAATGAAACCTACTCCCTAGATGAAGTCTTGGGAGATATTGATTGATGGTTTATGAAGTTCGTTTTACTAAAGAGGCTAAAAAGGATGTTGCCAAACTTACGCCAAAATTAAAGCAAAAACTCAAAACAATGATTCAGGACACGATCAGTATAAATCCTTATGCTGGTAAAAAGCTGGTGGGCAATCTTGCTGGTTTCTTTTCTATGCGTTTAAGTTATAAAGATAGAATTATTTACACAATTGACAATGAGCAGAACCTGATCTATATTCACCGCGCCAAAACTCATTATGGAGAATAAAATAATGGTATTGCATAGTGCGTTCCCGTAGCGTGACCTTTCGGGCAAAGCCCGACGCTGTGCGAACGGTAAATCCCGTAGCGTGGCCAAACGCGCCCCGCGTGGCCCAAAGGCCAAAGCCAATCGCCCATCTTGTAGGGTGCGTTAACAAAGTGGATGCTGTTGGGCGATAAGTCATGACTATAGTATTTTTATAGTATTTATCAAATAGGTGAGGCGTGAAAGTCCTGGGTTTTAGGGAGTAGGGACTTCGGAGCAGGGAGTAGGGAGATGGGGAGATGGGGAGATGGGGAAATAGGGAGATAGGAAACATTTTTATAG
The DNA here is from genome assembly GCF_010672095.1 of Moorena sp. SIO3I6. Classification (NCBI taxonomy): domain Bacteria; kingdom Bacillati; phylum Cyanobacteriota; class Cyanophyceae; order Coleofasciculales; family Coleofasciculaceae; genus Moorena; species Moorena sp. SIO3I6. Next base: position 51,581 of record NZ_JAAHHU010000032.1, read on the forward strand.
CGTTTATCATACTGACGAGGTACAGTAAATTTTCGTCTTACCCCGACTCCCGATTCCCGACTCCCGACTCCCGATTCCCGACTCCCGATTCCCGACTCCCGACTCCCGATTCCCGATTCCCTTTTGTAACTGATTAACCGGACTTGATCTGACTCGCCTACCTCTACCGATCTTTTTTTGAAAACCTGGGAACTTTCAGGTCACCTGTGCGTCTGGGGATGGTGTTTGAGAGGCTATCAACTCTGATAACTAAGGAGTTGAGCTATCTGGAAGAGTTATCTAAATCAGGAGAGTTGTGTTCTATGTCTAGTGCGTCTACTTGGAATTCCACAAGCACTGCCATGTTGCTGTTGGGAATAGTAACTGGTGTGACTGCGCCGATGGTAATTGCGGTTCCAAACCAAACTAGCTTTATTGATATTCAAGGTCATTGGGCAAAACCATTCATTGAAGGGTTGGCAGCAGAAAACCTGGTAAATGGATATGCCAATGGCACCTTTAAACCTGATCAAGCTGTTACTTACGCTCAGTTCTCTGCGATGGTGAGCCAAGCTTTCAGCGAAAATAATTTAGCCTTGCCCAAAACATTTGATCGTGAAGTGGCTGAGTATTGGGTAAGTCGTAACCTAACTGAGCAGGATAAATCTAATAGCCAACTACGTCCATCTTCGCCACTGTCTCGGGGACAAGTATTGGTGTCATTGACCAATGGTTTGGGTTTATACTCTAGCACTTCAGTCAAGAACACTCTCTCTTCCTATGAAGACCTATCCCGAATCCCTGACTATGCCAAAGTTAGCGTTGCGGCTGCTACCGAAAAGGCTATGGTGGTCAACTACCCGAATGTAACCTATCTCGATTTTGGTCAACCTGCTACCCGTGCTGAAGTGGCAGCCTTTATTCATCAAGCTTTAGTGAATCAAGAGGTATTAGCTCCCCTGTCTAGTCAACATCCAGCCTCTCAATATATTGCTCAGCTGACGGGAGAGACTAAACCTGTGGGTGACGACAGCCTGATGGAATCAACTGAGACAACTGAAAAAACTGATTCCACTGAGTCCACTGAGTCAATGACTAGTAAGGATGACTCCTTTGAAACTAAGGAATATCAAGTTTCCAAAGGCACAATGATTAATGTAGCCTACACAGTATCAGACAAGGTGGCTGTGGAGCGTGGTGAAACTATTGATATGACGCTGTTAGTAGCTGAGGACATCAAAAATGATCAAGGAATAGTCTTAATTCCAAAAGACAGCGAGATTGAGGGTCAATTAGTACCTCGGTATAGTGGTTCTGAGTTTCTTGGTACTCAGTTTGTAGCTCAAAAACTTAAAATTGGTGAATTATCCTATAACACCATCAATGCTACCTCGAAACTGGTTACTGATGCTAAGCCTGATGATACGGAGACACAAACATTAGAAGGTGCTGCGGTTAATATTTTGACTGGTGTCTTAACTGGTGGTGATTCTAATCAACAACCGGAGCAGCAAAATCCTATAATCATTGATCCGGAAAATGATTTACCACTAACACTGGGTTCTGATTTATATCTCCAAGTAGCTACTAAAACGCCAGAAATGCCAGAAATGCCAGAAGCCCCAGAAGCTATGGAAACTGAAGAAACCCCAGAAGCTATGGAAACTGAAGAAATTCCAGCAACACCAGAAGCTCCAGCAGTTCTAGAAGCACCAAAACTTGAGCTTCCGCAAGTGCCACCCTTACAGGTTCCAACTCGTTAACTAACCTACAAGAGTGCCTAGTCAAGGATTGAGAAGAGACATGCGATGGGCGTTCGCGAAGCGTGGCCAAAGGCCTCAGCCCCGCTTTCAGCGATCGCATGTCTCTTCACTTGTATCGATGCAAATGCTTAACAGTCGGACAGACTACCGATACTGAGGGGAAGCATCTCTCCGTTGATCGTCAGTCCTAATAACATGGGCTCTTGGGGTTCTATATACTTGCCAGTTAGTACACAACGCTCTTTGCGCTCAGCGATCGCTTGGATGCTGGCTCTGATATCAGACTTACAAAATTGAGGTCGATAGTCACCGGACTTGTGCTGGACATAGTTCCAGAGAATATCTCGAATCAGAGCTTGATAGCCCTGAGTGCCAGAAAGTTCTTTGAGTTTATCTTTCAACTGTCGCTCCAGACGGATGCTGGTAACTTCCATATCAGTGGTTGAGTTTTGACGGGTGAGTGTAGGCATTAATTTTTTCCTCCAAATATCTGGACATTCCCGTAATACAAGTGTAGTATTTAAAAAGCGGCTTGAAAATCGTTTTTCACAAATTTCGCCTTCAAACATTTCATCTTCTATGAGTCATCATTTAACCTCCTCCACCAATTGCTCAGATATCAACTGCTTCGGCGGTTCTGGATTCGGGGCAATATGGGTGGAGCTTTTGTTTAGGGGCAAATATGACTCGATCGCACAGAGAACAGTCGAGTATAGAAGGCATGATTCACAACCAGTCAATTGTCGGCCAGAGATCAATCTGAAACTAAATAGACACAGCGGGAGGTATAGGCGAACGCTAGCACTACTGACATAGCAATCAGCCTACCCTAAAAAATCTTAAACGCCCCCGCTCCTGACAAACAGAAGCGGGGGTTTGGTTTATGAGGAGTCAATCCGTGACAAGCACAACTGAGGTGTTAAAGCAATCGGTAGTGGTTTTTTCCAAAAACTACTTACCTATTAATCGAGTCAATATCAAACGAGCGATTGCTCTGTTGGTTACCGGCAAAGCTGAACCAATCGATTTCTTTGGTGGTAAGGGCTACAAAGTCCGTTCCCCTAGTGTAGTGATCTTGGTACCAAGCCATATCCGCTTGATACTTACCGAAACCGAACCAACTTGGCGAGTTCCTCCAGTAAATCGGCGGGAGGTCTTAAGACGGGACAAGCATCGGTGCCAATACTGTGGCAGCACCAAAAAGCTAACCCTTGACCATGTCATTCCTCGGTCAAAAGGCGGAAAACACAGTTGGGACAACGTCGTTACGGCATGTGAGAGTTGTAATAGCCTTAAAGGCAACCGCACTCCCCACCAAGCGGGAATGAAATTACCCAGGCAGCCCAAAGCACCCATGCATCCAGCTGTTGCTTTTGCGGAACAGTTTTGGCGTCAACAGCAAATCAATCGGTTAGAGGAGGAGGTTACAGGTAATGCTGAAACTGATTTATACCGAAAATAGCTTTTATCTAGAGCGTTTGGCTCAATCCCTAGAAGAATGGGTAACCACACGAACCCTTGTCTCGCTCCGTGCGGGTGCAAGTTTCTATATCGAACCCAGCACTGCCTCATTTTTGCTACCAGCTGACTTGCCCCACCTCAGGCAATTAGAGGTGTTTGTGCGGCAAGACAAAACAGATGCGATCGCCTTTGGCGCGGCAACGCCTATCGCATTATCGATTTGTGATGCGGAATATGTTGAAGTCAGCCTACAAGGCACCTGGCTAACCTCAGATCCAGAGGATGAAGAGGGAATTTTTGTAACAGCAATGAACTATGCTGTTGAGTTTTTTCTCTATCAGTTGTGGCAAGAGGCTAACCATCGGGCTTCTGTTCCGAAGGATTGATCAAGGGCGCACTTAGGTGTGCCTCTTTATAACAGTTCTCCTCACACTTGTCAATGTCCATAGGCACCGATTTCTGGTTGAAACGGTACCACTTCCTGGTGTACCTCTACCCCCAACTGCTCTAACATCCCTTGCAAAACCGGGTCAGGAGATAACCTTAAATAGCTAGCCGTTACTTCTAAAGGGACATGGCGATTACCCAAATGATAAGCAGCTCGCAGCAAATTCACCGGTTTTTGGGAAGTGACAGTGAGTACCGGTTCTGGTTTAGCAGCAATTCGGATCATCACCTTTGTATCTTCAGCTTCCAGTAAATCCCCATCCTGCAAGACACTGCCCCTAGGCAAGCGCAAATACAAATTTTCACCATCCGGTGTTTCAAAGCGGTGGCGAGTTCGGGTACGTTCTTCCGCTGTCAAGGAGAGGGTAAAGCCGACTTTAGTATTCTGATTAGCTCTGAGGCGTTTGGTAAAGGTGAGCATTGGAAATTGATCATTGCTGAATTCTGACTAAAATAGCAATTAAAGTAGGGTGGGCAACGGTAAGCTATCAGCATTCAGCTATCAGCTATCAGCTATCAGCTATCAGCTATCAGTTATCAGCTATCAGCTATCAGCTATCAGCTATCAGCATTCAGCTATCAGCTATTAGCTATCAGCATTCAGCTGATTTTATTCAAAAGCTGAATGCTTATGATGGTTAAATCCCCAAACTTTCAATTATGTAACATCAATTATGTAACATCTCGAACTATTAAATTATCCCAAATGAGGTTTATTTGAAGCTGACCGCTGTTCGCGTAGCGTGGCCAAAGGCCTTCCACTGACTACTGACCGCTGACCGCTGACCGCTGACCACTAACCGCTGACCGCTTTTGCCCACCCTACAAGCTTGACATATTATCAATTTTGTTGTAAGCGAACTAGTTCATTGTGGATTCGCCGTTGTAACTTCTGATCGGATTGGGCGCTAACGGTAATTGAATTAAATCGAGATATGGTCAAGTCATGACTTTCAGCAATGGTTTTCGAGCGCTTACAGTAGTTTACAGCCAGATCTCTGATATTTCGACGTAGAGCTGCTATGGTTTTTACTTGGGTGCAGTTAATCTCAGGAACTATCTTGTCCTTGTCTTTGGTTAATTCCTGAATATCCTCGTAGACACCTTGACGATATTGATCGATCGCCAGAACAGCTTTGGCGTAATTCTTCAATTCCTGACTCTTTACTGCATCTGAGGCTACTGTGGGGATAGCTGCCGTGGGGTCAGGGTCTGGACTGGAAGAACATCCAACCAAAACCACTATCATTCCGGCAAGCCATCCCAAGGGATAGATCAATTTGGTCATTAGCCGTTTTCTCGGAGATAAGCGACCTGCACTGGCTAGCCTAAAGCTGGATTAGCCTATTTTCTACTATTGCTAGTGGCTAGCTATTATGGTTCTTTTTCTGATAACTATACCATTTCTCAAATCGGTCAGGTACACAAGTTGTGGATTTTAGGGAATCGGGAATGGGGAATCGGAAATGGGGAATCGGGAATCGGGAACTTCGGATCAGGGAATAGCGATGCATGGAATCTTCGGTCACTGTTAGCAACAATTGTTAATTTAAATCCACTACAACCCTTATTTGGTAAAGCTTTAAAATTTAAAAAATTTAGTTTTTATGCTAAATACTATCTCAAGTTTATGACAAATTAACATACTCAGTACGGAAGACCCCTTTTTTGGAACTATAGCGTTTTCCATACTTATGAGGTAGACAGGATTGTTTCCCACTTCCGACTTCCCTCTTCTGACATCATGTCAGGATAATTACCCTTAATCAAAATCTCCCCCATCTCCCCATCTCCCCATCTCCCTATCTCCCTATCTCCCTATCTCCCCACACCCCACACCCCACACCCCACACCCCACACCCCACACCCCACGCTTTAACCAAAAACATTTAATTATGGTTGAAGTTATGGTTGAAGTTATGCTTCAAGGGAATAAGTTGCTGATTCTTAGAGCTATATCTAGCTAAAAGCTAGCGTCAAATTTTGCTTGTTGAATACGCACTAATTCACTTTGAATCTGTTCCCGTAAATTTTCATTATCTTGCATCTCAATAGTAATTTCGTTGAAGCGTTTATTTCCTCCTTCGGGAAAATACTTAGAGACAATTCCCTCTGACTGTTGGCAGTAATCTTTAGCAATCTCTTGGGCGGTCGAGGGGAGCTTATTGATGCTCTCGGAGTCATCGCACAAAATTTCTGGTGGCTCTCCTAGGATTGTAGTGATTTTTTCATAGGCAGATGCGCGAATAGGCTCTATTTGTAATAGAACTTCAGCATATTGAGTGACGTCATTAGGACTAATCTCAGAGGTGACATCTTGAGCATAGGCTGAAGTTGTAATAACCAGGGTATAAGAGTCTTCAGAAAGCTCAGGGATAAATCCAGATAGCAAACTAATAGCAGTAAGTCCTCCCACAAGGAGAGATTGGGAGAAAAGTTGGGTCAAGCTAAGTTTTAGAGAGTTAGGAGTGATCATCATGATAGATTAGGAGCAAAACAAACAATAACCAAAAGCACTAACGGCTAGTTTAATGTGAATTAATTTATGGGGGATAAGTTCCTCAGAAGGCAAGATATTCTGGGAATTGGGAAGTGCAGACAGGATAAATATGAAGCATGAGTATAAAAAAAATTTAACCTTCAACCTTAAAGCTAGCCTGGGTGAAGCCACTGACCGGTCTAAACTCTTGAACTGTTAAAGATTTCACAAAGTTGTATCACCTTAGTTTGTAATGTTGAAAAGGGGTCTGCTCCGGTTTTGAGGTTGAGGTCTAACTCCAGCAACACCCCCAGAGTGGAGATAAGTTGCTTGGGGGAAAGGAACTCCACGTCTTGTTTGAGGAAGTAAACTCGTTTGGGGTTATTGATATTGGCGGTGTTAGCGATCGCATTTGGATCAGTTTCCCCCTCACTGACCAGCAACTTCACCCACAACCAGGTACGAAACTGAGTAATTAAGGTAGCGACAATCTTTAAAGGAGGTTCATTCTGGTTGATCAAGGCAGCCAACAACTCCAAGGCTTTTGCCCCATCCCCTGCCCGAATCGCCTCTGCCAGTTGCAAGGTATTTTGAGTATTAGCCACTACCAGGGTGGCAACGGTACTTTCTTGTAACGGTTGGCTGTCATACAGCGCGTAGAGTCGTAATTTTTCCAGTTCGTTGAATAACTGTCGGGTGTCATTGCTAACGGATTCGGCTAAGAGTTCAGCAGCACTATTGGTTAGTTTGACTCCAAATTCAACGGAGTACGACTTGACCCGATGCACTAGCTGCTGGGTCTTCCAGGGGGGAATCAGAGCAAACTCCTGAATCTGGGCGTACTGTTGCAGTAATTTCGTGGACTTGAGTCGTGGATCTGGTCGATGGGGGGTAGTTAGTAACAAAACGGAGTGTTTAGGAATGACTGGTATAGTACGCTCTAATTCTGCCAGTAAATTGTCCGAACATTGCTGGCAAACGGTTGTATCGACTAACCACACTAGACGTCCACCCATGCCAAACGGAGGAGTCATGACTTGATTCAAGGCTTGAATTACAGCATCTGGTTGGTCTGGGGAAATTTTGTCATAGTTAAAACTAGCCCAGTTGGGGTCAACTAGGGATTGACGCAGCTTGTCGAGGGCTTGAGCCATGGCAAAGTCATCCTTTCCCCAATAGAGGTAAATTCCCATATCAGAACACGTAAGGGGGCAAAATTGGACGATACATATCAAACTTATCTAAATCGGGTCACACGGCTGACCCTAACCGCAACTTATCAATCGCAGTTACTCAATATCCAAGAGTCACCCAAGTTTAAACGTCTCCCTAATGGCAGCAGAGAGCCTGCCCCTTTTCCTGGTTACACTGTCATCACACCACCTTGGGAGGAAGAGACTAATAATTCAGCATTCTATGATAACATGCAGCAGCTCCAAAAAGAGCTTCTCAAGCAACTAGACCCGGGTTTAATGGTACCGATACCCCCGGATAGTTTTCATTTAACCTTGGCTGACTTGATTTGGGAAAATGCCTACCGAGATGCCACGGCTGAAAATCCAGAGTTTGAAACTCAACTGCTTAAGTCGATACAGGCAAGTTTTGACAAGTCTGTCAGTATCAGCCAGGAAACCTCTTTAGCAAATGGTGGTAATCCTATTAGCTGGCAGCTATTGGGCTTAATGGTGATGCCCAGGGCGATTGGTGTATGTCTAGCACCCCAGGATGAACAGGCATACAATCGCATTTCCCAGCTTCGTCGGTGTATTTATCAAAATTCTGATTTAATGGCTCTAGGTATTGAACAGCAATACCATTTTACGGCTCACATCACTCTAGGATATTTCGGAGATATCCCCCAGGAGTTGGATAGCGATCGCATTAGCAATATCCTATTCGAGTTAAGTGGCCAAGCCTTAGAAGTAGAAGGGAGTGTACTATCGATTCGGCAGGCTCAATTAAGGAAGTTTGACGATATGATGCGCTTCTTGCGGGAACCAGAATGGCCAGTTTTGGAGTTTTGAGTGCTTTCGCGTGCTTAGTGTTTGAGTTGGAGCAGAGTATGGGGTGGGGATTTAGATGAAAGCATTGTCGATGCATCCGATTATGGAGCAAAGTTTTGCCATTATTGACCAACAGATTGGGGAGCATCAGTTTAATCCAGCTGAGTATGGGATTGTGCGGAGGGTAATCCATAGTACGGCGGATTTTGAATTTACCCAACTGCTTCGGTTTAGTGAAAATGCGATCGCATCTGGTATCTCTGCACTGAGCCAGGGAACACCAATTGTTACAGATGTAGGAATGGTCAAACAGGGGATAGCTAGTATGGTGGCAAAAACCTTTGGTAATCCCCTGATCGTAGCAGTAGACCAGGCACCAGTCGCTCTGCCAGGAAAGACGCGCACGGAAACTGGTTTACTCCGATGTTTCGAGCAATTTCCAGGGGCTATTTTTGTGATTGGTAATGCCCCTACGGCATTGTTGGCTTTATGTGAGCAGTTGTCCCACTCTCAGGTCAAACCAGCTTTGGTCATTGGCGCAACCGTTGGGTTTGTTTCAGTGCTGGAGTCGAAAGCTGCTTTGGCCAAGATATCCATCCCTCAGATTCGAGTTGAAGGAGCTAAAGGAGGGTCTCCAGTGGCTGCAGCTATTTTGAATGGATTGATGGTATTAGCTTGGGAGAGTGAGTAATAATATCATGTTCGGTTGAACAGTTATAAATACTCAATAATAGGGAACAGGGAACAGCGGATCTGGGAACAGGGGATGAGGAGGGAGATAACCTACCAGAAGGAAGCTATGTTTTTTTATAACTGTTTATCTCAACATGATATGAAACATCCCAAAAGCCCACAAGACCCGAAGGTAACTAAAAAAGAGATGAGTAAATTTCGATTAACTCCCTTTTGTGTATTCTTTCTGTCCTTGGTGTCTTGCCAGTTGCTATAATACACTCCCAGCTTAATTCCTATTATTATGAAAACAGATTAAAGATCAGATATAGCAATCCTAAATGAATTGTGATAATTTTTGTTCCCTACTCCCTGTTCCCTGTTCCCTACTCCCTGTTCCCTGTTCCCTGTTCCCTGTTCCCTTTGCAATAGCAGCAAAACCATGACCTCGATCCATGTAGTGGGCATTGGTTTAGACGGAGCAGCTAGCTTAACTGATCAAGTCAAGGAGCTAGTGGAACGAGCGACGCTATTGGTAGGAAGTGAGCGCCATTTGGGGTATTTTCCCAACCACCAAGGGTCACAAGTGGTATTGGGGAATTTTACTGACGCTATTGAATTAATTCGTAAGCAGCTCGATGGTGCGGATCACGATACCCTAATCGTAGTGTTGGTCAGTGGTGATCCCTTGTTTTTTGGCTTAGGACGATTGCTCCTAAGCCAACTTCCCCCCTCAAGCCTGAGGTTTCATCCCCATGTCAGTGCGATTCAGCTGGCCTTCAGTCGGATTAAGGTGCCTTGGCAAGATGCTAAGGTAATCAGTGCTCATGGCCGTTCTATGGAACAACTAATCCCAGCCTTGAAGCAGGGGGTTGAGAAGATTGCGGTGTTGACGGATGGCACCAATACACCTGAAGCGATCGCTAAATTATTGCTAGCGCTAGATTTACCCAGTTGCTACCAGTTCTGGGTATGTGAAAATTTGGGAGGTATGGATGAACGGGTGCAATGTCTTGGTGTCGAAGCAGTATTGAACCAGAGCTTTGCGCCCCTGAATGTCGTGGTATTACTACGTCAGGCTGAGTCCGTTGACCAATCCCTAGATCCAGACTCGTTACCGATACTGGGATTACCAGATCAGACATTTACTAGTTTTAGCGATCGCCCTGGTTTAATGACCAAGCGAGAAATCAGGCTGCTGTTACTAGGAGAGTTAGCCCTCAAACCAGGGCAAACGGTTTGGGATATTGGTGCAGGAACAGGTTCGGTTTCCATTGAAATAGCTCGTTTATCGAAAACATCTCAGGTGTTTGCTATTGAAAAAACAGCAATGGGGAGTGCTTTGATTCAGCAAAATTGTCAACGTTTAGGCGTTACTAATGTTACCTCAATTAATGGTTCAGCACCGGATGTTTTGAAGAATTTACCAACACCAAATCGGGTTTTTATTGGCGGTAGTGGTGGTAATTTGCACTCAATTTTGGATTACTGTGATACTCGCTTAGACCTCGATGGTATTTTAGTATTAGCGTTAGCAACTGTAGAGCATATTAATACAGCCTATAGTTGGTTTGAGTCTAAACGTTTCCCCCCCTCCGAGCGCGGGATTAGAGCAAATTCCTTCCCCCCCTTATTAAGGGGGGTTAGGGGGGATCACTGGAATTATCAATGGTTACAGGTGCAGTTATCGAAGTCGGTACCTGTGGGCAAGCTCACTCGGTTTAATCCTCTCAATCCGATCACTATTGTGACGGCTTGGAAGTGCTGATTTTGAGAGTCTTGAGTTCATAAGTGCTGAGTTCGTAAGTTCTGAATTTTGATACCCGATCTGCCAATCTCCCCATCTCTCCAGAAGTTGCGGTGTAAGCATTCAGGTGATGGGGTTGACAAAAAGGGAAGGATGAGTAGTAGTGTAGAACCATGGAAATCAAACCGCCAGCTATCCCAAATAGCTTTGAAGCTCTGGAACTGCTGCCCCAATCAGTTCTG
>NZ_JAAHHU010000320.1:0-4919 GCF_010672095.1 Moorena sp. SIO3I6
AATATTTAAAAATTGATTGGTTTTATGAAGCCAATAATCATCTAGAAAGTATAAATACAGAAAATTTACCCCTGGAGACAGATGAAATTTTAGCTCCACCAGCTGAGGTGATTGAAAAGCTATTTGAATTGGCAAAAAGAGGCAATATCCATGGCATAGAGAAAACTGTGCTTGAACTGGAACAGAGAGATAAAAAATTTGGGCCTTTTGCCAATGAGTTAAGGCAATTAGCAACTAGCTTTCAGGTTAAGCAAATTCGGTAATTTATCAAATCGTTCAGGGGGTAAATCCATGACTATCAATAAAGTTGATCAAGCCACTATCTTGATCGTTGATGACAATCCCACGAATCTGAAAGTGTTGTCAGAAGCGATCGCAAATTCGGGATGGGAAATCTTGGTAGCAACTGATGGTGAAACGGCTATCGATCAGAGCGAATATGCAAGACCAGATCTGATTTTGTTAGATGTAATGATGCCGGGAATGGATGGTTTTGAAACCTGCCGCCGACTGAAATCTAATCCCGCAACTAATGAAATACCAGTGATTTTTATGACTGCTCTGAATGACACGGTTGATAAGATCAAAGGTTTGTCCCTGGGGGCTGTAGATTACATCACCAAGCCGTTTCAGACTGAAGAAGTGTTAGCCCGTCTCAAGGTGCATTTACAACTGCATTTCCTGACCAAACAACTAGAAGACCAAAATCTGTACTTAGAGGAACGGGTAGCGGAACGCACTGCTGATCTACAACAGGCAAACCAGCAACTGCGAGAATTAGAAGCTCAGCTACGCAAAGCTCTAGCCCAAGAACAAGAATTCAATCATCTTAAATCTCGGATGATCATAGCCATTTCCCATGAGTACCGCACGCCTTTGACCAGCATTCTCTCCAGTTCTGAACTCCTGGAAGCTTACTGCCATAGATGGGATAAATCTAAGCAAAGCCAACATTTTCAACGGATCCGAGAGGCTGTTCAACGGATAACGGACTTAATGGGTAATGTGATGTTCCTGAATAAGGCAGAATTTGAACAACTGGAGTTTCAGCCTACTCCTTTGGATTTAGGAGTATTTGTGCGTGATCTAGTGGATGACATGCAACGTAAGCATTCAGCCGTCAGCTATCAGCTATCAGCTAATGCGCTAAGCGCACGCTACTTGAGGTGCTAGCAGGCGCTTTAACTGCACGGGGTCGGATGAGTAAAACCACCAGGGATTTTCAACCAGCCCTACCAGGACTCCCCAGCTTTGTTACTACTTCCCGTTGATTAGCTGACGGCTGACGGCTGTTCGCGTAGCGTGCGCGTAGCGCATTAGCTGAATGCTTATGAAACAGCAATCATGACAGAACCACAATCAAACTATGACTATCAAGTTGGTGGCAGTCTCCCAGTTAATGCCACCAGCTACGTGAGGCGACAAGCCGACGAAGACTTTTACCTTTGCTTGAAAGCCGGTCAGTTTTGTTATGTACTCAACTCCCGACAGATGGGAAAATCCAGCTTGCGGGTGCGGACAATGAAAAGGCTGCAAGCAGAAGGAATCCTCTGTGGTTTTATTGACCTGACCGGGATTGGCAAAGAGGATGTCACCCCAGAAAAGTGGTATGCTGGGATTGTCAATGCTCTCGTGAGTAGTTGCCAGCTCAGCAAACAATTAAAATGGCGCAGCTGGTGGCGGGAGCAGCGGGATTTGCTTTCCCCTGTGCAACGGTTGAGTCTATTTATTGAGGAAGTCCTGTTAGTTCTGGTTGAGCACAGAATTGTCATTTTCGTCGATGAAATTGACCGAGTTTTGAGCCAGAATTTTTCCGTAGATGATTTTTTTGCTCTGATTCGATTCTTCTACAATCAACGAGTAGATAATCCTGCTTACCAACGGCTCACATTTGCCCTGTTAGGGGTGGCAACTCCAAGTGATTTAATTACTGATAAAACTCAAACCCCCTTTAATATTGGTAAAGCGATTGAACTGCGTGGATTTCAACTCCCTGAAACACAGCCATTAGCTCAAGGATTAGAGGGTAAGGTAGATCATCCCCAAGCAGTGGTTCAGGAACTATTGAACTGGACAGGAGGGCAACCGTTTCTGACCCAAAAGTTATGTCAGCTGGTGGCTCAGAGTGCCGACAGTAGGAGTATTCTCAGTGCCCAATCCATTGAGCAGATAGTTCAAAGGCGCATCATTGAAAATTGGGAAGCCCAGGATGAACCAGAGCATTTGCGAACCATACGCGAACGCATTCTCCGTAACCAGCAGCGTGTTGGTCAGCTTTTAGGAGTATATCAGCAAATTTTAGAACAGGGGGAAATTGTTGCTGATGGCAGTTCCGAGCAAACGGAGTTGCGACTGTCGGGGTTAGTAGTTCAGCAGCAGGGAAAATTAAAAGTTTACAACCGTATTTATGAGCAGATTTTTAATATAGAGTGGGTTGAGAAACAATTAGAGAAACTGCGCCCCTACTCTGAGGACTTCAAGGCTTGGGTTAGTTCCAATTATCAGGATGAATCACGACTGTTGCGGGGTCAGGCGTTGCAGGAAGCCCTTTCATGGTCAAATACTAAAAGCTTGAGCGATCTAGATTATCGCTTCTTAGCTACTAGTCAAGATCTAGAGAAGCAAGAAGTTGAACATGCCTTAGCACTCAAACAAGAAGAGAGTCGGATCTTATCCCAGGCGAATGAGACCTTAACTCTCGCACAACAGCAAGCTCAAGCCCAATTAAAGCAAGCGCAACGAAAATCCCGGAGAATAGTTAACATTGGTTCCACAATTTTGGCTATTTCCTTGGTAACAGCAGCATCAGTAGGTTTACAAGTTAGACAAGCAAGGCGACAACTGCTAGAAGCTGATGTTTTATTGAGCAGTGTTTCTTCAAAAAGAGCCTTTGAGTCTAGCCCCTTTGAGGCACTACTGACAGCCTTGCCAGCAGCACAAAAACTGCAAGCCTTAGCAGAGTCTGGCTCAGTCAAAGATTATACGCGCCTGCAGGTCAGATCTGCACTACAACAGGCTATTTATGGCATTAGAGAGCGCAATCAGATCGAAGGACATCGCTTTGGTGTCAGAGATGTAAAATATAGCCCTGATGGCAAGCTCCTCGCCTCTGCTAGTGAGGATAGGACGGTGAAGCTCTGGAATGTGGAAACTGGAACCTTGCTGCAAACCCTAGAAGGTCATCGTGGTAAGCTATGGAGCGTCAATTTTAGCCCTGATGGTAGACTCTTAGCCTCTAGCAGTGAGGATGGCACAGTTAGGATTTGGAGAGTAGCAGATGGCAGCGAAGTACAAATCCTAGAAGGTCATAGTAATTGGGTCAGGAGCGTCAGTTTTAGTCCTGATGGTCAGACTTTGGCTTCTGGGAGCTCTGACAAGACAGTGAAACTGTGGAAGGTAGCAGATGGCACCGAAGTGCAAACTATTGAAGAGCACCGCAACGCTGTTACTAGCGTTAGTTTCAGTCCCGATGGTAAGACCCTAGCCTCCGCCAGTTGGGATGATACTGTGAAACTGTGGAATCTGGAAAATGGTAAATTGATACAGACCCTCAAAGGCCATCGCCATAATGTTAGGAGTGTTAGTTTTAGTCCTAATGGTACTACCTTAGCTTCTACTAGTGAGGACAACACTATCAAGCTCTGGAGTGTGGCCAATGGCACTCTCTTGCAAACCCTTGAAGGTCATCGTAGTCCCGTCTGGAGTGTTAGTTTCAACCCGAATGGTAGAATCCTGGCTTCGGCTGGTTCCGATAACATAGTAAAGTTATGGAATCTAGAAGATTTAAAAGACTTAGAGCCAGCAACCATCGAACCGCAAACCCTTAGAGGTCATCGCAGCCGGATCTGGAGTGTTAGTTTTAGTCCAGATGGTCAGACCTTAGCCTCCGCCAGTGCTGATAGCACTGTTAAGCTCTGGGCATTAAACAGCACTGAACCACAAACCCTCGAAGCACATGGGGGGGATGTTAAAAATGTCAGTTTTAGTCCCGATGGTAAGTTGCTAGCTTTTGCTAGTTCTGACAACACAGTGAAGCTGTGGCAGGTAGAAGATGGTATCGTTCTGTATACCCTGGAAGGACATGGCAGTTCGGTCAGAAGCGTCAGTTTCAGTCCCGATGGTAAGCTACTTGCTTCTGGCAGCTCTGACAAAACTGTGAAGCTATGGCAGGTAGAAGATGGTAAACTGCTACAAACCCTGGAAGGACATCGCAGTTTGGTCAGAAGCGTCAGTTTCAGTCCCGTTAGCCTAGCTTCCCCGGAGGGGGTTGGTAGAATTTTAGCTTCTGCCAGCTCTGACAAAACCGTGAAGCTTTGGCAGGTAGAAGATGGTACCCTGCTACAAACCCTCGACCATAGCCTTTCAGAAGCTAATTCACCTCTGGGATATCTAGCGGTTACCAGCATCAGTTTCAGTCCTAATGGCAAAACCATAGCTTCTGCTAGTTCCGACGGCAATGTCAGGCTTTGGAATGTCGAAAATGGCACTCTAGTGCAAACCCTTGAAGCTCATAGTAGTTGGACTAAAAGTGTAAGTTTTAGTCCCAATGGTAAGAGTTTGGCTTCCGGTGGTGATGATACTATAGTGAAGCTGTGGAATTTGGAGACCAGTGAAGCACAAACCCTCAACAGTCATCTGGATAATCTCACCAGCTTAAGTTTCAGCCCTGATGGCAAGATTCTTGCTTCTGCCAGTAATGACCGCACCGTGAAACTTTGGAAGGTAGCGGATGGAACCTTGCTGCAAACCCTTGAAGGTCATAGCGGTAGGGTCAACAGCATTAGTTTCAGCCCCGATGGCAAGACCTTAGCTTCTGCCAGTGAGGATAACACTCTCAAACTATGGAATTTGGATCTAGACCTAGATGATTTAATTAGGCTGGGTTGCGACTGGCTCACAAATTACCTTGCTACTCATCC
>NZ_JAAHHU010000321.1:0-4913 GCF_010672095.1 Moorena sp. SIO3I6
TCGCCTTAATAATGGCATATCAACACCATAGGCTATTATATACAGGACTTACCCATTGCTCCCATTATTCCCTACTCCCGTGATCCTCTCAACCGTAGAGGGTGAGCTAATCCAGATTTTGACCTGGTATTTTACCTTGTCTGATTAATGGTGAGTTAAAGCTTTCTGGGTAAACTACCTATGCTTAATGGGTTATTTGCTCCCAAGCGTATTGGAGGTATTGGCAGTGCGATCGCCTTGGCTCCTTCTGTAGGAGAGGACGGACTACTGACTGCTGAAGAAATCTTTACTATGAAACTCAGTGCGGAACTAGTAGTAGTCAGTGCCTGCGAGACCGGAGTCGGTGACATCAAGAGTGAGGGGGTGATTGGTTTATCTCGCTCCTTAGTGGCAGCGGGTGTTCCCAGTATTATTGTTTCCTTGTGGTCAATCCCTGATGATAAAACCACAGAATTGATGACGGAGTTTTATCAAAATCTTGAGAGAACAGGGGATAAAGCGCAAGCGTTGCGCCAAGCGATGTTGACCATGATTCCGAAGTCAGGTAATCCGAAAGATTGGGCAGCATTTACCTTGATTGGGGAGGCGCTTTAAGGGAATAGGGAATAGGGAATAGGGAGTAGGGAGTAGGGAGTAGGGGAGAACTGCTATTGATAACTTTCTTTAACGTTTTGCATAAATAGTAAAAACAAGACTTATAAGTATTATAGAAAGGCAACAGAACTATTTTTGGAAAGACGTAAACCAACCTAGGTCTTTATTAATTTGTAATCTTGGGTGTAAACAGCTATATAGCTTCTAAGCATTTACCAGTAAGCGGTCAGCCGTTAAGGCCAAAGCTGAGAGCTGTTCGCGTAGCGCATATGCTTAACGCTGTAGGAGCATGTCAATTTTGTTAATCCCTGATTCAGATCCCCCATTATCCCCCTTAATAAGGGGGACTTTTCAATCTAATTCCCCCCTTTTTTAAGGGGGGTTAGGGGGGATCTATTTACCTAATTACAAAGTTTACATGCTCCCAACCCTGTTGTCTATTTTCTGTTTTATATTCGCTGTTCCCTGATCAAAATGAAGCTTTTTAATAAATTAAGCAAGCTAATTATTGCTCCGATCATTGTATTGTTAATTCTGATGAGCAACCATACTTTCCTCGAAGATGGCATTGACAGTTCCAAACTTTTGGTCAACCCAGCTTCAGCAGAAGTGTCACCTGATGTCTTTGGTTACAACCCTACCTTCGCTCAGGAATTGGATAAGATTGGAGAGATTTCACCCCAAGAATTTGCTAAACGTTACGATGCCAAGGTTGATTATCTAACACAAATTAGTTGGGATCCCACCCAGGCTCAATTTTGGGATTTGTTCAATGACAGCTTTTTCCGCCTCAATTCAAATGAACTGGAAGTATTCAATAAACAAGGCTTTGTTGTCAGTGAGCGCATGGGGACAAAGGGTTTCGCTCAATCATTCTACCAAATCTATAACAACGATTTACCAGTTTTCGTTTCCGCTGATGCCTTGCTTCATGCTTGGCATCGTTCTTATGACGCCATGTTGGAAGAACTAGAAGAAAGTTATCTTGCCACATCACTAGATGAAATTCTCACAGGAATGGCAGATAAAATCCCAGAAGCCAGTAATCAATATGGCGATGGTGTCCTTGACCTAAGTTTAATCGATGCCGACTACTTTCTAGCAGTCGCTCGTTCGTTATTGGCAGGAGAAACAGTTAAGACCAAATTAAATCAGGATGCCCGTGTGGCAGCAACCCTCAAAGCCATAGAAGGAGAGCAACTCCAGAAATTTGAGCTGTTTGGGCGTGACCGCGAGATGGATTTTTCTCAATTCAAAGTACGTGGGCATTATGAGAATTCCGAGACTCTTAAGAAATATTTCCGGGCAGTAATGTGGTGCGGTAGAGTCGATCTACGCATAGCAGGTAAACCGGAAGAGGCTTCTCCACGGGAATTGGGTGCAGCTATAATCCTCAATGATCTGTTAACAAAATCTGGTAAGTTCGAGCAATGGCAACAGTTTGACCAAATGCTCCAGACCTTTGTCGGTCCAACTGATTCAATGACGTTTGCTCAACTCGATGACCTATTAAAACAAGCTAAGATTAAATCTCCGACAGATATTAAAGATTTATCCACCTTAGAGCAGCTGCAAACTAAAATTTCAGCTAACAACCTAGGTTTTCAAAACATCAGGAGTCATTTTTACTATAGTCCGAAAGACGATGATCAGATTAAAGATATAATACCCCACTCCTTTACAGTTATCGGTCAAAAGTTTATCTTGGATAGCTGGATGTTGAGCAAAGTCGTCTACGATGATATTATTTGGAATGGCAAGAAAGTTCAGCGCCGTGTACCAACTGGATTAGATGTAGCATTCGCCACCCTGGGAAACACTCAAGTAGTACCAGAACTGGTTGATCGGATCACAAACCAGAATGGGCATGAGTTCCGAGATGGTCTCAACTATCAACACAACTTAGCGGCAGCCTTTAATGTAGTTGAAAAGCTAAATCCTTCTGCTTGGGAAGAAAACCTTTACATGAATTGGCTGGCAACCTTGCGGGAACTTTCCAAACCTACTACGGACTCCAAATACCCAGAAGCCATGCGTACCCGTGCCTGGGGGATGAAGACACTCAATACACAACTAGCGTCATGGACACAATTGCGCCACGACACCATCCTTTATGCCAAACAATCCTACACCGGTGGAACCTTATGCTACTATCCAGCTGGGTTTGTAGAGCCAAGACCGGAATTCTGGGAACGCTTTGAAAAAATGGCAGTGCTGGCAGGGCAGCTAATGGAAAACACTCCTTTTCCAGAGCGCTTCCGAAAGATTCAGCAAAAACAAACTAACTTCTTCAAAAATTTCAGCCAGCAGTTAACTATCCTCAAGGAAATAGCACTCAAGGAATTAGCACAACAGGAACTTACCGAAGCCCAAACCAACTTCCTAGAAAAGGTTGTTGAGATTCAACGGTTTGCTTCAGGGGGTCCGACTTATACCGGTTGGTATCCCAGCCTTTTCTATAAGAAACCTGAGGATTCTGATAAGTGGGATGCCATTGTTGCCGATGTACACACAGATGTACCTGAGCCAATGGTGGGAGATCCAGGCAGTGTACTTCACCAGGGCGTGGGTAATATCGATTTGTTGATGATTGCAGTGGACAACGGTGAAGACAAAATGGTCTTTGCTGGACCAGTGTTAAGCCATTATGAATTTGAGATGCCAGAAGTATCCCGTAAATCAGATTCTGAGTGGAAAAAAGATATCCAAACTGGTAAGCTTCCACCTCGTCCCAACTGGACAAAAAGCTATCTTGTAGTTAATGAATTATTGAATGAGTTCTCTCCTATTGGGGAGTAGGGATTAGGGAGTCAGGAGTCCGGAGTCGGGAGTAGGTAAAAATATTGTATGTCTCTAATTACTATGAGAACCGCTATAATCTACAATATTTTTTGCCTGCTGCCCAATATTTCGGGATTGAAGTGATTCGACCAGGAGAGTTGGTTTACTCTCTCAATTTACAGGATAAAGTTACAAAATGAGTTATTATCCGTTACAATTACCTGAGACATTGTTGAAAGAAATTCAACGTCTTGCTCAATAAAATCAAGTTTCTATCGAGCAGTGGTTACTGAATGCTGTTACGGAAAAAATTGAAGCTCATAAAGTTGTACGACTCTTGCATAGTTATGCTGAAAAAGCCGATTACAACCGTTTTGATGCAATATTAGCATCAGTGGCAGATACAGAACCGATAGCAGGGGATGAGTTGGGATAGAAACCCTATGGGGATATATAGCGCTACGCGCAAGGCAAGAGGCAAAAGGCAAAAGGCAAAAGTTTACTAAAACAGCTTTTCAGCTTTTATCAACGTCAAACACCTTAATGCTTAGTGCTATATGCGATCGCTTTCTAGTCATCTATTTGAAGCTGACCGCTGACCACTGACCGCTGACCGCTGATGTATAAATTACATATCATACCCAAACAAATTCGGATCAACATCCTTCAAATCCAAATCCCCTAACCCATACTCAGCCCAACGTCTATCTACCATCGCTGCTACATCCCCATCTGACTCCAACGTTGCGCCCCATTCATGTTCGGTTTCCGGTGGAATCTTAGTAGTAGCATCAATACCCATCCGTCCCCCTAAGCCAATCTTTTCACTAGCAAAATCCAAACTATCAAAGGGAGTATTAGGCAAAATAAATACATCCCGGACTGGGTCAACTTTAGAACTAATCGCCCACACCACTTGACGGGGGTCGCGAATATTAATAGTCTCATCCACCACAATCACAAACTTGGTGTAGGTAAATTGAGGCAACGCACTCCAAAACGCCAAAGCAGCCCGTCGCGCTTGTCCTGGATAGGCTTTCTTAATCGAAATAATGGCCGCTTTATAACTCAGAGCTTCCATGGGCAAGAAGAAATCCACAATTTCTGAGACTTGTTGCCGCAGGATCGGGGTATAAATCCGATTGAGTGCGATCGCCATCATGGCTTCTTCTTTCGGTGGACGCCCACTAAAGGTAGTTAAATAAATCGGATCCTTGCGGTGAGTCATACAGTGGAAGCGAATCAAGGGGGAATCCTCCACTCCACCGTAATACCCCATGTGGTCACCAAAGGGACCATCTGGCAACATTTCCCCTGGAGTAATGGTGCCTTCCAGGACAAACTCAGAATCCGCTGGTACCTCTAAATCTAAGGTTTTACATTTAGCTAGGTTAACCCCAGACCCACCATAGAGTCCAGCAAAGAGCCATTCCGACAGGTCAACCGGTATGGGAGTAGCAGCGGCCAGAATAATCAGGGGGTCAACACCGAGTGCGATCGCAATTTCTAATTTCTGTCCTCTCTCCACCGCCTTGCGA
>NZ_JAAHHU010000322.1:0-4885 GCF_010672095.1 Moorena sp. SIO3I6
TCCCCTCGGGCGTGTCTTCAAAGTTGGAGATCCCCCTAAATCCCCCTTAAAAAAAGGGGGACTTTGAGTATGGCTCCCCCCTTATTAAGGGGGGCTGGGGGGGATCATAATCTTGCGGAAAACTTTGAAAACACGCCCTAGGGGTGCAAAATTCAGTATCAAAAAACTTGGGAGATATCCTCTTAGTCATAGCTTACCTTTGACTATTGATTCTTGTTCCCCCCAGAATTGGGGGGCTAGGGGGGCAAAATTCAGTATCAAAAAACTTGGGAGATATCCTCTTAGTCATAGCTTACCTTTGACTTCTGACTTCTGACTTCTAACTTCTGACTTGTGCTTCTAAAATCAACCGTTCTTTTTCTCCTGTCAGGGGACGGTGATAGATGAAACTTTCGTTTTCAACGGCTTCAAAACCAGCGCTAAGTAACTCCGAACGCAAATAATCTGCCGAAAACCAATAAAAGCCTTTGACTCTGGGGTGAGGATGTACAGGAGCGTTGATCACTGCTGCATCATTAGAAATCAGAAGAATACCCTGGTTAGACACTAACCAATCTCGTAAACGACTGAAGAGCTTCGTTAAACCGACTCCTGGTTTGTATAAGTGTCCAACCACTCCATCACAGTAAATTAAATCAAAATTTTTGTGTTCCGGTTCCCACTGATTTACATCAGCAAAAACCACTGACAATCCTTTGTTTCGAGCAATTTCAATGGCATCTTCATTGACATCATTGGCTATGACATGATAGCCTTTTTTATGTAAATCACTTTCAACAAAAGCGTTACCACTCCCAATACTTAAGATATTGCTTGTGACTTCGTAGTTAAGCAAGGATTCAATTTTTTGGGTAATGAATTCTCGGTAGTTGGTGTCGTAAATTGTCGGTGTGATCGAGTCTTTATAGGCTTTTCCTTCTTCCCAGATAGTGTAAATACTTTTACCTTGCTCCCGGGGCTGGGAATAGTAGTTGTCTGTGGATAGCTGTAAATTTTGGTTCATTTGTTTTACCATTAGCGTTTGGGATTCTTAGTATGTGGTAGGATTCCCTTATCCACGCTGACCATTGATGTATTCTGCTGTAATGGAATGTTGGGGATTCTGGAAGATTTGCTCGACTGGGCCAAATTCAATTAAGCGTCCACAGCCAGACTGAACCCAAAATAACCCTACATAGTCTGCAATCCGTCGAGCTTGAGCCAGGTTGTGGGTGACAATCACCACAGTGTATTTCCCCCGCAAACTGGTAATCAAGTCTTCCACAACCCCACTAGAAATGGGGTCTAGGGCACTACAAGGCTCATCCATCAAAATAATTTCTGGAGCCAAAGCTAAGGTACGGGCTATGCAAAGACGTTGTTTTTGGCCTCCAGAGAGGCGCAATGCTGAGGCTGTAAGCCTATCCTTGACTTCGTCCCAGAGCTTAACATTTTTGAGCACCCTCTCAACAATTCCATTAATTTTCCGACGGTCTATAATACCATGCTCCTTCAACGGAAAAGCAATATTTTTCCAGATTGAGAATGGGAAAGGATTTGGTTTCTGCAAAACCGTCCCAATCCGACGGCGGAGAGCGATAGTATCAGTTTGAGGGTGAAGAATATTTGAATCACCCAACCAAACATTACCATAAACTAGGCAGTTGGGGATCAGATCGATTAAGCGATTGAGACAATACAAAAAACTGGTCTTGCCACAACCAGATGGGCCAATTAAGGCAGTGATAGAACCCTGGGTAATTGACAAGGTAATATCCTCTAGTGCCTGTTTCGAACCATAGTATAAACTGAGCCGATCCGTGGATAAGCAAGGATTGCCCCAGTTGTTGATAGAAGCAGAGATGACTGGTTTTGCCTGGGATGAAAACTGACTCATTTATTATGTTAGTTATGATACATTTTTACTCCTGAAGACTGCGATCATGCCATTGCTTCCCTAGGTAAATCGCTGTGGTATTGATCAACAGGATAACTATAACTAATATCACAGCCGAGGCATAGGCATTATCATCCCCGCCAGGGACATTCATGGATAGCTCATAAATATGTAAGGACAAGGCCCTTCCAGAATCAAATAAAGAGGTGGGCGTGCGATCGACATAGCCACTGGTGTAAATCAACGCCGCTGTTTCAGCGATGACCCTCCCAACTCCCAAAATTAAGCCTGCTACTAAACTGGGAACAGCAGCAGGTAACAGTAGATGAATGAGGGTGCTAGTCCTTGAGATTCCCAAGGATGCAGCACCCAAACGGTATTCTTCAGGAACAGCCCGCAGCCCTTCCTCAATGGAACGAATCAAGATCGGCAGCACCATACAGGCCAAGGTCAATCCTCCAGAAAGGATAGAAAAGCCAAGACCAAGGGTAACACAGAAGAAGGCATTGCCAAACAAACCAAAGACAATGGAAGGAACTCCTGCCAACATATCCAAACTGCGTCGCACCAACCGACTAAATAAGTTATTGGTGGCGGTAAATTCAGCTAACAGGATGGCAGTTCCCAACCCCAGGGGCAGGGCTACTGCCAGGCAAACCCCTAAAATCAATGCCGTTGAAACCAATATGGAGGCAATACCTCCTTCGCGACCAGCATTTTCAGGGTCTGTGGTCAGGAATTCCCAAGAAAGATGGCTAGAACCATACCAAACCAAATGCCCCAGAATTATGGCGAAACTAGCGGCGACGGACAAAGCGACGAACCAGACAATCATCCTCAACACTCGGTCTCGATAAGCAATCTTGCTCCGATGCCGATGATGGCGAGAGTCACTCAAAAATTTCCGTTTTTTAGAGCCTTTAGACGGATGGGCAGCATGAGAGTGAGAAGAAAAGAGAGCCATGGAACCTGACAGTGCAATAACTGAGTAGTGGATGATGACCCAACTGACAGGCAATTATACTAGTATATGTGTTTTTCTTCTGCGATCGCTTCTGCCAAGAGCGCCAGAAATAGACTCACTGCCAGCAACAACAATCCCGTTACAAACAGGGATGAACGATGATTGCCGAGGGCAAAAGCCATTTCCAAAGCAATGTTAGCGGGTAAGGTCCGAATCGGAGCGAACAGTGTATTTGGAATCTGAGGCACATTACCACAGACCATTAACACCAGCATCGTTTCCCCTAAAGCTCGTCCAATCCCTAGGATAATGCCAGTAAATACCCCCAGTCGCGCAGCCGGTAGCATGATCCCCAAAATCGTCCCCCAACGGGACAATCCTAGGGAAGCGGCTCCCTGCCAATAAACTTGGTTCATCTCTGCTAACGTCGCGTCCACGGTGAGGGCAATGGTAGGAATAATCAGTAGAGCTAACATTAGTATTCCTGCTAGTAAACTAGTTCCTGGTGGATGGAGGCGATTAATCAGTGGCACTAACACTACAAGTCCCCATAGTCCATAAATTACTCCGGGAAATCCCGCCATTAACTCCAGTAAGCGCCGGTAGAAACTAGCCAGGAAAGGAGGAGCGTAATAGTGGCAGAACAAAGCCGATAAAATCCCAACGGGAGCGGCTAGCACCACTGCTCCTGTTACCACCAATAGGGTACCCACCAACATTGGGGTGAGGTTATAGAATCCTTGAGCGGGACTCCAGCTAGCATCGGTCAAAAAGGCTAATATCCCGATGTCATCAAGAATCGGTAAAGATTCAATGATCAAGAACCCTGTAATAATCACAACGAGTATACCTACCACAGAGGCAATTCCTCGTACAGTCCAAGCTAAAACCCGATCAATTTTTCGGGGGCACAAATTTTTGTAGCCGAACGATATCATAATTGTCTTCACCCTGAACAAATGTGATGAACTCCTTTGCTAATCCAGTGGGGTTTCCTTTAGTCACCAGAGTTAATTGCCGAAGCAAAGGAAAACTGCCATTAGCGACTGCTTCACTGGTTGCTTCAACCCCATCCAGAGCCAGAAGCTTGATGGATATACCCTCCTGCATACTATATTCCGCAGCACCAATGGAGACGTAACCAATAGAATTAGGATTACCTGCAACAGTTTTTATGCCTTGTTGATTATCCCCAATTACTACATCCGCCTTCACCTCTGAATTATTCACTCCAAAGTATTCCAGAAATTTCTTTAGTGTTGAGTGTCCTTCTGCTCTGTGGACAAAGGTGATCGGGGCATCATTTTTATTTAAGCTTTGCCAATTTTTGATTTGACCAGTGCTGATAGCTTTGACCTGTTTGCTAGTGATTTCTGTTAAGGGGTTATCACCATGAACAATGATGCTAATTCCATCCCGTCCAAGCACAAAAACTTCCATCCCAACGGCTTCATCGTCTGTCAAAGTCCGAGAAACCATACCAATATCAGAAAGTCCTTGTCGCACATCTGCTAGTCCACGAGAGGAACCACCGGTTTGTACATCAATACGAATCCCTGGATTTTGCGCTTCAAATCGTTTACCCAACGCTGAAACTAAAGGAGCCACAGTACTTGCTCCTGTTAAGATTAGCTTTTGTTGCCCAGACCCAACCTCAGGAGATTGAGTACAACTCTGCAAATATAGGCACAGAAGCAGGATAAACGACAAGCGTCTAAATTTCATCAACTTGTTATTGAGTAGCACGGTCTTAGACCAAGTAAATCATCATGAATCATTAGTTTACATCGGTGGTGGGGTAGCACCCAATATATCCCTGTCGGTGGGCAGTGCCGATTTAAGCGATGAAAAGCGTTGGAATTGCTCTTAGGAACTGCCCACCCTAGGATAATTTACGATTAATTTTCTCTCAGCAATGCCGAAAATTCTGTATTAGACCTCTTGCAAAAGTATTTTTCTGATACTGTTTACGTCAATTCTTGTCCACTGTTCCCAGATCCGCTGTTCCCAGATCCACTGTTCCCGACAACTGCCACGAAGTCTAA
>NZ_JAAHHU010000323.1:0-4872 GCF_010672095.1 Moorena sp. SIO3I6
CAGTGAGTAATTCTTGCCGTAGGATATAGTCAAGTTCTGCTCCTTGAGGCATACAGTACTGACAACGGAAGTTGCAGCGGTCAATCAAGCTAATCCGGAGATAGTCTACAGTATTCATAATTGCTGGGAGGATGGGGTTTCAAAGGGTTTTGGTAATAGGTTATACGTATTCCGGAATCTGTCTCTTAGCCCTTGTAGCTAATGCTATGCAGCATCTCTTCCCAAGAATCCAGTGATACTGCAACGGTTAGGGTGCATTCCTTTTCTTGCAAAGCCTATTATGTGACCCTCAAGGGATTGTCACAATTGCTTACTCATGGTGTCCTCCCGTACCTAAAATCGAGAAGAAACTACCAGTATCCTAGATTTAGGGGAAATGACCGACAAACCAGATTTTCTTCTATACGCACAACACGGATGGGCGGATAACTCTAAAGCGATGGCAAGCCTTGCCCAATCCTTAGCCACATCCCGCACTGCCATCATTACTCCCGATCTCGGTTGGTTCAAAACTTGGCTCTGGATAGAACCCCTAATCAACCAACTCGAACACATCGTCTTAGATACCATTGTCACTTATCCCCAAACACCAATCCGAATTATTGGTCATTCCATGGGTGGCTTAATTTGGCTAGAACTCCTCAGCCGTCACCGAGACTGGTGGTCACAAGTAGAATCCTTAGTGTTGATTGGTTCTCCTATTGGTGGTGCAGATCTAGCTAGAATTATAGACCCCTTTGGCATTGGTATTGGTATCGCAAAGGATTTAGGTATCAACCGCCGACAACTAGCAGAGTCCATTGGCGCAGTGATTCCCACATTAGTAATAGCTGGTGATAGTGATCATGGTAGCGACGGCACGATAACAATAGAGACAACCAAGTTTTCTCCTAGTCAATTCGTTTGTTTACCTAATCTGCGTCATGCTGCTCTCAAAAATCATCCGTTAGTCGCAGCAGAAATCCAGAAATTTTGGGCGAATCCAGTTATCACACAATCTCCTCCACCAGGAGACTTTATTACTAGCTTAATTCGACAATTACACTCAGTCCCAGGTATGACTGATGGTCATGGTCGAAATTTTAAGCGAGCCAAAACTTATATAACATTTAAAAATGGCATTTCCATTCGGACTTGGCAGAATCCTTTACTAATACACCATGTATTTGTGGCTAGCCCTGAAGGAGACTGTCTCTACAGTGGTTTTGTAGGTTGGATACATACTCAAGCCTTATATCAAACCCTTGGAAATATTATAGCAAAGGGAACAGGGAGCAGGGAGTAGGGAGTAGGGAGTAGGGAGTAGGGAGTAGGGAGTAGGGAGTAGGGAATAGGGCATCAAAAATTATCACAATTCCTACACGGATTAGTATTGTTAGTTTAAAATTGTTACTAAAAAAAATAATTAAAAAATTTATAATAAATCAATATTTACCTGGAATAATACCTTGCCGATAGTGAATGTAAGCAGAAACAAATTAATATCACACTGGATATTATAGGGATAAACAAATCTCAACAGACAGCAAATTAAATAGATTTTTGCCTCTTATTTATAAAAAAAAACTACCGCTAATGTAGATTTTATTAACATTACATAATAAGTAGGTTAAACACTATATAATACAAATAAAGTTAATCACTTATCAACTAGTTTGGGGATTTTTGGTAATTGGTAATCGGTAACTACAAATTACCAATTACCAATTACCAATTAGACAATGAAGAACTAAGCGATCGCAAATTTTACCTGGTTACATGACCACCTCCCTACCTAAATCTGGATATACCTTACCCGTATTCGCCTGTGCCTCAGCAATAGCCGCCCTCCATAAGTTACGCAACGACCAACCTGTGGAAACGGTGTCAGTGGACTTAATTAACCCTCCTGAAACCGTAGACATTCCCATTGAGCAAGTGGCTAGGATTCGAGAAGGGGTAGCGCTAGCTATCACTCACTCTAACCCTGGTGATAACCTTGACCTTACCCGTAATACCCCGATTTGGGCAGTCGTAGAATGGGGTTCCTCCGAGCAAACTAAATCGATACAGTTATTAGGGGGTGAAGGAATTGGACGACAAATCAATGCCGGAGGGAAACCAGCCATCTATGCTTACGCTAAGAAACTATTGCACCATAACTTGAGTTGTCTGCTAGTAGCGCCAGAGAAAATTCAGGTGACGATTATCTTGCCGGAAGGGCGGAAGTTGGCACAGCGTACTTCTAATTCTGCCTTTGGTGTAGTAGAAGGACTTTCCCTACTAGGAACTACTGGCATTTCCCAGCCTCTGAGTGCTCCTGGTCAATTAGCTGCTTACCAGGAGGAATTAAAAGCAAAAGCCAGCAAATTGCTAAAAGAGCAATCCTCCTCACATTCATCAACACTAGTGTTCTGTGTGGGAGAAAATGGCTTAGATTTGGCGCGAGGCTTGGGGATTAATCCCGAGCGGCTGGTAAAAACAGCTAATTGGCTTGGACCGTTGTTGGTAGCAGCTGGGTACTGCCAGGTGCCAGAAATTTTGTTATTTGGCTATCATGGTAAGTTAATTAAACTGGCAGGAGGAATTTTTCATACTCACCACCACCTAGCTGATGGACGACTGGAAATTATCACCGCTCACTGTGCGCAGTTAGGAGTACCAACCCCACTGATCAGGCAAGTATTTGGCAGTCAAACCACTGAAGCTGCTCTCAATTGTCTGCGTCAATGGGATCAGACTCAGGGCACTGATTGGGTCAATCAGGTTTATCATGCGATCGCATTAACCATTGACCAACGCTGCTTTGACTACATCCGCAAACACAGTGAGCACCATATCCAGGTAGGCTCTGTATTGTTCGATCGCGATCGCAAAATTATTGTTACCAGTCCCACAGGTTGCACATTAATTTCAAATTTGTGATAAATTTTTATAAATCTTAATACATTGGCGGGCGGATCTTGTAGCCGAACCCAATGTATGATAAATTAACTTGATTATCAGCTGAAACTTCGCATTTCAGGACATATAGACTGAAACCCTGAAAAATCTCATGACTAGAAGTCACGAGATTGTCAACAGACATACCACTGCCAGGCAGGTCTATGAAGTGCGTGTGGGAGTGGAAACTGACATAACCGTAAACAGATTGAGTTCTGTATCGTCGATGAGAGTCTACGACTCAGACTAACTGGTTAATGCCAGCGCTACCATCCACATCAAAGTGTTGGGGCGTTGAAGGATTAATTTACGGAAACCATCAGCTTTCAACCTATCTGTTCATAGCAATCAATTTATGCTGCCAAGAAGAACACCTAGGCAGCGACCTGTTCGTACATTCACACAACTAAACATGACGAACACAGCAGTAACCCTAAGGACCAACAAACTATCTTACCAGAAAGAGGCATTGGCTGTAGCCTCTCTAGCAGAGCAGTTGAATCGCCAGATGATTGTGATTCTGGACTTCGGCTCTCAATACTCGGAACTGATTGCTCGTCGCATTCGCGAGACTAACGTTTACTCCGAGGTGCTATCCTATCAGACCACAGCTGAACAGCTACAGCAGCTTCATCCCAAGGGCATCATTCTATCTGGAGGCCCCAATTCCGTCTATGACGATGGTGCTCCCCTATGTGACCCAGAAATTTGGAATCTAGGTATACCCGTGCTAGGGGTTTGCTATGGGATGCAGTTGATGGTGCAACAACTAGGTGGAACAGTTACCAGGGCAAAAAAAGCTGAGTATGGTAAAGCCGCCTTACTAATTGATCACCCCACTGACTTACTGAGCAATGTGCGAGACCACTCAACCATGTGGATGAGCCACGGGGATTCCTGTGTGACTTTGCCAGATGGGTTTGAAGTCCTTGCCCATACTCAGAATACCCCTTGTGCGACCATCGCTAACTATCAGAAAAAACTTTATGGCGTGCAATTCCATCCAGAAGTTGTGCATTCAACCGATGGTATTGCCCTAATCCGTAACTTTGTTTACAGCATCTGCGAGTGTGAACCCACTTGGACCACTGCTGCTTTTATCGAGGAAGCAATTCGAGAAGTGCGTGCCAAAGTTGGGGAAAAACGGGTTCTGCTGGCTCTGTCTGGTGGAGTAGATTCGTCTACCCTTGCTTTCTTACTCCATCGCGCCATTGGGGATAAACTAACTTGTATGTTTATTGACCAAGGCTTCATGCGCAAAGGCGAGCCAGAGCAGTTGGTGAAGCTATTTGAGGAAGAATTTTCTATTCAAGTAGAGTATGTAAACGCTCGCGATCGCTTTTTGGATCGCCTTGCTGGTGTCACTGACCCAGAAGAAAAGCGTCGCCGCATCGGTCACGAATTCATTCGCGTCTTTGAAGAAGAATCCCAACGTCTTGGTCCATTTGATTATTTAGCTCAGGGTACCCTATATCCGGATGTGATTGAATCAGCCCATACCAACGTTGATCCCAAAACCGGTGAGCGGGTAGCTGTGAAAATCAAGAGCCATCATAATGTCGGAGGCTTACCCAAAAACCTACGCTTCAAGCTGGTAGAACCATTACGCAAGCTATTTAAAGACGAAGTGCGCCAACTCGGTCGTGACCTCCGCTTGCCAGAAGCGATTGTGCGCCGACATCCCTTCCCCGGACCAGGATTGGCGATTCGCATCATTGGTGAAGTGACCCCAGAACGGTTGAATATTCTGCGGGATGCTGATTTTATCGTTCGAGATGAAATTCGCCGACAGGGGATGTATAACGACTTTTGGCAAGCCTTTGCCGTGTTGCTCCCAATACGCAGTGTGGGAGTAATGGGGGACAAGCGCACTTACGCTCATCCGATTGTATTGCGCTTTGTTTCCAGTGAAGATGGTATGACCGCTGACTGGTCACGAGTACCTTATGA
>NZ_JAAHHU010000324.1:0-4866 GCF_010672095.1 Moorena sp. SIO3I6
AGCCAATCTTGATCTAATAATTGTTCGAGAGCATAGGGACAGTCTTCAGGAAATTGAATCATCATAGCGGTTTTTTTTCTGACATATTTTAAGGCTTTTTTATAAACTTTGGCTTGATTTTCTTGTAAATGATTGCGGAGGTTTTGAGTTAAATACTCCTCAAGTTGGGTTCTAAAGCTCATAATTTCCGCTTGCCAATGGTTCGCGTTATAGTCATATTGCTCTTGCCAATAGTTCAGGAGTAATAAATGTCGGATAATTTGTTCTAAAAAACTTTCAACTGTTAATTTATCTCGACGACTCAATCCTTCTAATTCCTCAATTAAATGCTCTATGTCGAGATTTACTAGTCGTTTTTCTTTTAGGAGTTTCAGAGTTTCTAATAACCATTTTTCATTATCAACATCATACAGAGAATATAGATCACTTGTTTTAGTCATAGCTGTTCTCAAGCTAGTAAGGAGTTTTTGGGTTTTAGGGAACAGGGAACAGGGAACAGGGAGCAGGGAGCAGTAAAGTCAAAAGAGGGAAGAAGTAAAAAAATATTTGTACCTCATTAGGCTAAAAACAGCTATACTTATTTTGTTACCTTCCATTAGCGTCTTTAGATTGTCCAATTAGAGGATATCTGAAAAGTTTTTTGATACTGAATTTTGCCCCCCTAGCCCCCCAACTTTGGGGGAAGAGTCAATTTGCTTCTAAAAGTCCCCCGACCGAGGGATTGCTCGCTCGGGGGACCAACGGGGGCTTGGATGTAGCAAATGAGACTTCTCAGACAACCTCTTAGATTATCGATGTAGCTATCCCAAGACATTTTCTTTAGTTTCCTTGAAAATTTTACTTCTTAGGAAATTATACAATATTTTAACTTCCCATCCTGGGAGGGGTTAGGGGTGGGTTACTATTATAAATGAACTGCTCCCTGCTCCCGATTCCCGATTCCCGATTCCCGATTCCCGATTCCCGATTCCCGATTCCCGATTCCCGATTCCATTTAACTTTCATACATTTCTAACGGCAATCCATCTGGGTCTTGAAAAAACGTAAATCGCTTCCCAGTATGCTCATCAATTCTAATCCTTTCTACATCCACACCCTTGGATTTGATATAATTCACCGACGCTTGAATATCATCTACTTGAAATGCTAAATGTCTCAATCCGCAAGCTTCAGGACGACTAACTCGTTCAGGAGGATTAGGAAAGGAAAATAACTCAATCCTATCCCCATCACCCACTTGTAAATCCAATTTATAAGACTTTCTCGCAGCTCGGAAGGTTTCTTCACTAATCGAAAACCCTAAAATATCCACATAAAACTGTTTCGATTTTTCATAATCTGAGCAAATAATCGCTACATGGTGAAATCCTTTAGTCTTCATAAAAATAATCTGAAATTAAGTAAGAGATGAATAATTTTAAATCAAGAAAGCTCATCCCCCATAGTATAGAACCAGATTCAACCAACTTTTGAGGATTTTGCTAGACTGGCAGATATAAAACCCATCATCAAAAGGATATATATCCAAAGGATAAGGAAATTATATATGCCCCCAACCCTACTTCTATCCAAAGAACTACCTACTCTGGAATACCAATCCACATCCTCAAGCTTTGATGAAAGCTGGAGAGCTCCCCTTTCCACCCTCCTGGGATTAGGACGAGCAGCTGGTGCTGATTTCATTGAGTTTTTCCTAGAACGGGTCAACTACATCAGCTGTCTTGCCGAAGATGATGCCATTACTAGCATTTCTCCCCGCCTTACCTCTGGTGCTGGTATCCGAGTGTTTCGGGGTAAGTCAGATTGCTATGTTAGCACTAATGACCTATCCTTTTCGGGGCTAAAAGCGGCTTTGGAGAAAGCCCTGTCGATTCAAGGGCTGGAATTACCTACCCCTAATGCCTTTATCCCAGAAACTAACCTGGAACTGTTGCGGGATTACGCTACTGCTAAAGGCAAAGACACTTGGCTATCCGGTTGCAGTTCGATGGCAGAAATGGGAGAAGTACTCCTGGATGCCAATGGGGCACTCCAGCGCAAGGCTAGCCATGTCCAATCCCGACGGGCTGTTTATTTCCGGGATTGGCAGGAAGTTCTGGTAGCAGCTAGTGATGGCACCTTTGCCAGAGATATTCGTTTAACTCAGTCTGTGGGATATAACCTGCTATGTGCTGATGGCGACCATCGCTCTTCCATTGGCAAGCGTGCTGGTAGTACCGGTAACCCAGAGTTTCTAAGAGCCTGGGATTATAATGGTACTGCTGAGGAAGTTGCTGAATCCGCTGGTAAGATGCTCTATGCGGATTACGTAGAGTCTGGTACTTACCCGATTATCATGGCGAATTCCTTTGGTGGGGTAATTTTCCATGAAGCCTGTGGACACCTGTTGGAAACGACCCAGATTGAGCGGAAAACTACTCCGTTTGCTGACAAAAAAGGCGAGAAGATTGCTAACGAAAGCCTTACTGCCTGGGATGAAGGGTTATCTGACAATGCCTTTGGAACCATTGATATGGATGATGAGGGCATGCCAGCCCAAAGAACTCTGTTGATAGAAAATGGCATACTGAAGAATTTTATCGCCGACCGGGCAGGGTCTCAGCTGACTGGACACCCCAGAACAGGTAGTGGCCGCCGTCAGAATTATGCCTATGCTGCTGCTTCACGGATGCGCAATACCTACATTGCTCCTGGTGATTACGAGGTAGAGGATTTATTTGCTTCTATCGATAAAGGCATTTACTGCAAGCGGATGGGCGGTGGTAGTGTTGGTGCTACTGGGGAATTTAACTTTGGTGTCGATGAAGCCTATTTGATTGAAAATGGCAAACTCACTAAACCGCTGAAAGGGGCAATTCTGATTGGGGAAGCTAAGGAAATTATGAATAAGATTTCCATGTGTTCCAAAGACTTAGGATTAGCCGCTGGTTTCTGTGGTTCCATTAGCGGCAGTGTTTATGTCACCGTCGGTCAACCTCATATCAAGGTAGATTCGATTACGGTTGGTGGACGGTAAGTTACCCCAGCAGCCAGGCTTTGGGACTAGTGTTAGACTATCATCTCCGGTTGAAGACTTATCATTCTTGGTTGTTAGTAAATTAACAATTAACTAACAATTAAGCTGAATCCGAAGCGATTAACCGGATTTGATATCATGCCTCTTTTTTTTTGTTAACCCAACATTCAAAATTTAAGATAACATGACCAAGATTAATGAGATAGCTGATTCGGCGATTGCGATCGCTAAACGCCTGGGAATTGAAAAATTCGATATTTATGGCTCTGCAGTAGATGAAGCTGGTGTTCAAGTAGACCAGGGTGAGCCAAAACAGGTTGAGGCATCTAATCGCTCTGGTGTAACTGTACGGGTTTGGAATCAAGACCAGAAAGTAGGCATTACTTCAACTACTGATACAAACCCAACTGGGTTGGAACTAGCCTTAAAAACCGCTTATGAGGCGAGTAGTTTTGGGGTGAAGGAAAACGCCCCAGACTTTAGCCCTGAGTCAACAGTATCGATTCCAGAGATTCCCAATAATCAAGTGCCTCAACAGCCAGTATCTAAATTAGTAGAAACCCTACTGGATTCAGAGAAAAAGTTACTGGACGCTCACTCAGCTATTGCCGGAGTTCCTTACAATGGACTATCTCAACGGGATGTTGAGCGCTTTTATCTCAATAGTGATGGGGCATTGCGCCAGCAAGCTAGCTCTTCTGCTTCCATTTATCTTTATACCAAAACTGAGGAAGAAGGGAAAAAGCCCCGTAGTGCTGGTGCCTATAAGATTAGTCAAGGTTTAGAAACTCTGGATATTCAGACTTGTCTGCAAGAAGCTGCTGAGAAAACCATCAGTCACTTGAACTATGAGAAAGTTAAGTCCGGAAAATATCGGGTAGTGTTCTCTCCCGAAGCTTTCCTGAGTCTACTGAATGCTTTTTCTAATTTATTTAATGCTCAAAATATTCTAGACAAGCAAAGCCTCTCGACTCCAGAGTCTCTAGGTACTCCAATTGCTTCTCCTTTGCTTTCTGTCTGTGATGATGAGCTACATCCAAAGAATGTGGCACCGGTCTATTTTGATGGAGAAGGAACACCTACTCGTCGAGTACCGATAATTACAGAAGGGGTGTTAAGCAATTTTCTGCACAGTGCTGGCAGCGCCAAACGCCTGAATGCTAAACCAACAGGTCATGCCAATATGGGGGCAAAAGTTACAGTTAGCCCTAATTTCTATCATGTTTTTCCTGGTCAATCTGCTGAACAAGAGTACAGCTTGGAGCAAGCCGAAAATGTGATTTGGATTGATGAGGTGAATGCGCTTCATGCGGGAGTTAAAGCACTCGAAGGTTCCTTTTCTCTACCCTTTGATGGTTGGATGGTGAATCAGGGAGAATTAACTAGTATTGATTCCGCGACCGTAGCCGGAGATTTTCGGGAACTGCTGAAATCCATTATTTATGTGGAAAAAGAGCCTGAGTTTACCTCTGGTGGAGTGTGTCCAAAAATCTGGGTTGATGGTTTGTCCATTACTGGGGATTGAAGGTTAAGAGGTTGAAGGTTGAAGGTTGAAGGTTGAAGGTTGAAGGTTGAAGGTTATTTGGTTGAAGGTTGAAGGTTGATTGGTAAAAAGTAAAAGTTAGTCAGCTTTTTAAGCATTCAGCTATCAGCTGAATGCTTATTTGTTTGATATTAACTACCCTGCTAAACTGTCGCGCATTTAAATTGGTTATTACCTATTATATCAAATCCGGTTAAATAGTTATCGTTAAGCCTTGGCTGCCTGCCACCAATGAAAATGGGTCAGACCACGAATGAAGTCGCACTGCTTGAGTAAAACACAACAGCGAGCGCAAATTATCTGCTCC